>CAUQVP010000054.1:0-11880 GCA_963521545.1 uncultured Flavobacteriaceae bacterium
CTAGCAATCTTTTTCTGATACCAAAGTTATTCTGCTCTACTTTTTTCTGAGCTCTTTCGATAGATTTTGTGATGATAGAACTTTGGATATATTCTCCTTCTTTATGTCCCATTCCATCCATTATTCTTGCAATTCTCTCTGAACCGAAGAGACGCATCAGGTTATCTTCCAAAGAAACATAGAACTGAGAGCTTCCTGGATCTCCCTGACGACCTGCACGACCCCTAAGCTGTCTATCCACACGGCGTGAATCATGTCTTTCGGTACCGATGATCGCCAATCCTCCTGCTTTTTTCACTTCGTCTTGTAGTTTGATATCCGTTCCACGCCCTGCCATGTTGGTTGCGATAGTAACTACACTCGGTTTCCCAGCTTCTGCCACAATTTCCGCTTCCTTTTTGTGCAATTTAGCATTCAATACTTGGTGTGGTATCTTTCTCAAACTCAATGCTCTAGAAAGCAATTGTGAAATTTCCACCGAAGTAGTTCCTACCAGCACAGGCCTTCCCTGAGCCGTAAGTCTTTCTATTTCTTCTATTACAGCATTATATTTTTCTCTGTTGGTTTTATATACCAAATCTTGTTTGTCTATTCTCTGAATAGGTCTATTGGTAGGGATAACAACCACATCTAATTTATAAATCTGCCAAAACTCTCCTGCCTCTGTTTCCGCTGTCCCGGTCATTCCAGACAATTTGTTATACATACGGAAATAGTTTTGTAGAGTGATGGTCGCAAAAGTCTGAGTTGCCGCCTCGATTTTCACATTTTCTTTAGCCTCTATAGCTTGGTGAAGCCCATCCGAATATCGGCGACCTTCCATGATACGACCTGTCTGCTCATCCACGATTTTCACCTCGCCATCCATTACCACATATTGGTCATCTTTCTCAAAAAGCGTGTAGGCTTTTAGTAATTGATTTAGTGTATGAACTCTTTCAGATTTAATTGCAAATTCTCTGAGTAATTCATCCTTTGCAGCAAATTCTTCTTCCTTAGAAAGGTTTTTAGCCTCAAGTTCTGCGATCTCTGTCCCTATATCCTGAAGAACGAAGAAGTTAGGATCCGAGTTCCCTTGGGACATATATTCCACACCTTTATCCGTAAGGTCTATCTGGTTATTCTTCTCATCAATCACGAAATACAAGTCCTTGTCCACCTTATGCATCTCACGGCTGTTGTCCTGCATATATTGAGCTTCTGTTTTCTGAAGCAAAACACGATTTCCATCCTCAGAAAGGAATTTTATCAAATGTTTATTTTTTGGAAGACCTCTATATACTTGGAGCAATTTGAACCCTCCTTCTTTTGTATTTCCTTGCGCGATTAGTTTTTTAGCTTCATTAAAAATCGTAGAAACTACTTTTTTCTGAACTTCTACTACTCTATCCACAGATGGTTTTAGAACATCAAACTCGTGTCTATCACCCATAGGAACTGGCCCTGAGATAATCAAAGGCGTTCTCGCATCATCTATCAAAACAGAGTCCACCTCATCCACTACGGCGTAGTTTAGCTCTCTCTGAACTAGTTCATCTGGTGAATTCACCATGTTATCTCTCAGATAGTCAAAACCAAATTCATTATTCGTTCCATAAGTAATGTCACATGCATATGCATTTCTTCTGGAATCTGTATTAGGCTGGTGATTATCGATACAGTCTATCGTAAGCTCATGGAACTGATAAAGCGGTCCCATCCACGCAGAGTCCCTTTTCGCAAGGTAATCATTCACGGTAACCACATGCACTCCTCTTCCTGGTAGTGCATTCAGATAAATAGGAAGTGTTCCTACCAATGTTTTCCCTTCTCCCGTTGCCATCTCTGCGATTTTTCCACCATGCAATACAGCTCCTCCTATGAACTGTACATCATAATGCACCATATCCCATGTGATGTCTGCTCCTGCTGCATTCCATTTATTTTTCCAAACAGCTTTATCACCTTGTATTTCTACAAAATCCTTTGTCGCTGCCAGCTCTCTATCTCTATCTGTAGCCTGTACTACAATCTGCCCGTTCTCTGCCCATCGGCGTCCTGTGTCTTTAAGAACAGCAAATGCCTCTGGAAGAATTTCATTAAGAACTTTTTCCTCTTTTTGATAAGCATCTTTCTGCAAAGTTTCTATCTTGCTAAACAATGCTTCTTTTTCATCAATATTGGCAGTGGTTTTTATTTGTTCTTTTATCTGCTCTATTTGAGTAGTTATATCTGCTGTCGCACTTTTTAGCTTTTCTCTAAACTCCCTACTCTTTCCTCGCAATTCATCATCAGAAAGCTCTCTGATTACAGGTTCTACTTTCTTTATTTTTGTGACAATTTTACCAACTTCCTTTAAGTCTCTTTGGTTTTTATCTCCCAAAAAGCTCTTTAAAATCTTATTAAAAAAACTCATAACTTATCTATACCAATAGTTTTTACCATTGGTTTTTGTATTTATTTAACTATATTTCTGCTTTTTATATATAAATATAACAGAGAATCTGTGAGACTTTCTGTCATTATTTTTTAGTATTCGTCTTCGTTCCAAAGGAAGTCTTCATCCGTTGGGTAGTCTGACCAAACCTCCTCTATGCTTTCGTAGATTTCTCCCTCATCTTCAATTGCTTGTAAATTTTCCACAACCTCCATCGGAGCACCTGTTCTGATAGCATAATCAATCAACTCTGCTTTAGTCATCGGCCAAGGGGCATCACTAAGATAAGATGCCAATTCTAATGTCCAGTACATACTATTATTTTAATTTTCTACAAATTTAATGTTTTTTTCTCAAAAACCATTCCACAAATTTTTTTATGCCATTTTGGAAGTTGGTTTTCGGAGAGTATTTTACTAATGTCTTTGCTTTTGTAATATCAGCATTGGTTTTTTTGACATCACCAGGCTGCATTGGTAACTTATCCAAAACTGCTTTTTTATCCAAATTCTGCTCAATTTCTGACAACATATCTTTAAGCATAACTACCTCATTTTCACCAAGATTTATGATTTCATATACTCCTTGGTTGTTCTCTAAATATTGGGTAGATTTAGCAATTCCATCTATAATATCATCTATAAAAGTGTAATCACGAGCAGTCGTTCCATCGCCATAGAACGGGATTTTTCCATTTTCGGAGATTATTTTAGTAAATTTATGAATAGCCAAATCAGGGCGCTGGCGAGGTCCATAAACAGTGAAAAACCTCAACTGAATCATATCTATTCCATACAAATGATGGTAAGTGTGTCCTATAATTTCTACGCTTTTTTTAGTGGCTGCATAAGGAGAAATAGGGCGGTCTACATTATCTGTTTCAGAAAAAGGGACTTTCTCATTATTACCATAAACACTTGATGATGAAGCGCATACGATTTTTTTAACTCCAAATTCTTTACAGAGCTCAAAAATATTCATAGAGCCTAATATATTGACCTCTACATAGTCCATCGGCCTCTCTATGGAAGGGCGCACACCAGCCAGAGCCGCTAAATGTATCACTACATCTATATGATGGTTTTGAAAAATTTGTTTTAAACCATTTACATCACGAATATCTTGATAATACAACTGATAATTATCAGATTTTGTTTTATTTATCAGATTTTGAATATCAGTTTCTTTATCTTTATATTCAAAAACTTCCGAAGAATTTACACTCTCTAAAGTATTTTGGATTTTGATTTGGTAATGATAAAAATCATCAAAATTATCTATATTGATGACAGAATGTCCGTTTTTTAGTAGATATTCTGTCAGATGCGAACCAATAAAACCACTTCCACCTGTAATGAGATATGTCATTTTATATTTTTTAGATATACAAAAGTATAAAAAAAGAAGTTTCTTTTAAAAGAAACTTCTATGCTTGTTGAATTTTATTTTTTAGTGAAGAGGAACCCAATTAGAACCATCACACCCTTGGAATTTCTTTGATGATGATTCATAGCGGATAGCTCCTTCATTAGCCGTTGAGCAAGACGCTGTAGTTCCTCCTACTCTGATATCTCCATTAACATCTAATTTCGCCTGAGGAGTATAAGTTCCCACTCCTACTTTTGGCCCAGCAGTCGTAGCATCCCCTAATATGATAGTATTATCAGTCGTTGGTGTAACAGCATGACCAATAGCGATAGCATTATTCACCATACCAGTAGTAGCCCCCACAGCAGAGTTTCCTATACTAATATTACCATCACCAGTACTGATATAGCCTCCACCTGTTCCTATTGTAATGTTATCAGACCCTGTAGTAATCTTATTACCAGCATTTTGCCCCAAGGCTATATTATTAGACCCTGTAGTGTTTATATTCATTATATTATATCCAATTGCAATATTCCCCTCACCAGTAGTAGTTACGCCAAGTGCATCATTACCAAAAGCTATATTTTTGCTTCCTGTACTGGTTTTCAAAGCATTCACACCAATAGCAAGGTTATTACTTCCTGTAACATTTAATTTAAGAGTACTTGGTCCTATTGCAACATTATTCACACCTGTTGTATTATTTACAAGCGTCTCTGCACCAATGGCAACATTATTCTCGCCCGTATTAACATGTAATGATGTTACACCAATAGCAACATTATTATTTGAAATTGTATTTTGTGTAAGAGTATTGGTTCCTATAGCAATGTTATTTTGCCCTGTAGTATTTCTTATAAGAGCATTGGTTCCTATAGCAACAGCTCCACTTCCCGAAGTGTTTTTCAGAAGAGCACTAACACCTACGGCAATATTATTTGACCCAGTATTATCTTTAAGACTTTCTTTTCCTATTCCTATATTATTGCTCCCTGCAGGAAGTGAAGTACCGTTTTTTCCAGCATCCATGGTTATATGATTTCCTCTTCCTACATATCTAAGGTCATTAAGAGGAATCCATTTTAAAGCTGTATTATTCCAATAATAGAATCCCTCATCTGTTACATATTCATGCTTGTCTGCCTGGTCTGCTGTTGGCATAGTGTCAGTAAGATAAACAAGGTTTGAATGTTGATGCGCTCCAAAATTTGCATCTCCTGACATAGTTTTCATTTCTGCTGCAGTTACCCTTGGTATCAAGATACCTTTTATATTATCTACTGAACTACCATTGATATCCAATGTAGATTTAGGAGTGTCTGTATTAACTCCAACTCTTCCTTTTTGTGCATAAATGTTTGTCAATCCTACAAACCCTAATAAAATAAATATCCTTTTCATTATCTCTTTTTTTCAGGGCGCAAATGTATGAAAAAAATAACACTTTCACGATTTGCTATTTCTATTCATAAAATTTATATTTTTGTATTTATAAAAAAGAAGATGTTATTCAGAGGACAAATTCGTAAAATGATAACTCAACTTGCCGAGCCTGTGCAATATTACCTAAATATTTCAGGAGACATCATACACCTAAATGAGTTATTTGGAAAAAAAATAAGCATACAGCACATTGGTTATCAATGTATAGAATGCGGAAGCAGCGAACCTGTTTTCCGAATGGGATTTTGTAAAAAATGTTTTTTCGAAAGCCCTTTCGCCAGCGACTCCATCTTAAAACCAGAGCTTTCCACTGCTCATCTTGGTGTGGAAGAGCGAAATTTGGAAATAGAAAAAAACATTCAGCTTCAGCCTCATATTGTCTATTTGTCATATACAGGCGATGTAAAGGTGGGCGTAACCCGCGAAAGCCAAATCCCAACGCGATGGATAGACCAAGGCGCTACATTTGCCCTTCCCATCGCACGAACCGAAAACCGCTACGAAGCAGGCGTGATAGAAGTTGCTCTGAAACAGCACATTTCGGATAAAACCAACTGGCGAAAAATGCTCCAAAATGAGTATGAAGATGAGATTGATTTGATTGATTTTAGAAATAAAATAGAAAGCCTTTTTCCTGTAGAAAGTAGAAAATTCGCCATCAATGAAGAAAAAATCTGGAAAATAGATTTCCCTTACACGGCACCTGAGAAAATTTCGGCTTTTACCTTGGACAAACAACCTAAATTCAGTGGCATTTTACAAGGAATAAAAGGTCAATATCTTTGTTTCCAAGATGGAAATGTTATCAACATAAGAAACCACGAAGGCTATGTAGTTGATATTGAAATATAAAAAAGAGCAATTTTTCATTGCTCTTTTTTGTTTATTTGTTTTTACCAAGAATACTCCTGATTTTATTTCTAATTTTGATAAGAGTAGGCTCTTCATAGTTTTTGTCTTCATCAAAATAGCCGTAACCATAACCGTAGCCATAACCGTAGCCATAGCCATAGCCATAGCCATAGCCGTAGCCATAACCTTGTTTAGATACAAAATCATTATAAATAAGCCCAAGATGCTTAATTTCCTCTGCATGATACTTCTCTGTTACCATTCTAAGCATGTGTTTTTCTGTATATTCATGTCTTACCACATATACATTGGCATCAGTAAGCTTCATCAATTCAAAAGAGTCCGCAACCAATCCTACTGGTGGCGAGTCTATGATGATAAAATCATACTCTTTTTTCAATAATTCTATAAATTCCTTGTTCTTATCACTCATCAAAAGCTCCGAAGGGTTCGGTGGAATCGGTCCAGAAGTCGCCACATCCAAAGCAGGAATTTTAGTTTTATTGATAATCTCATGCATTTCTATATCTCCCGAAAGATAATTAGAAATTCCATATTTGTTGTTTATCTTAAAGTCTCCAAAAATTTTAGGTTTCCTCAAGTCCATTCCGAGCAAAATAGTTTTTTTGCCACTAAGCCCTAGAACTGATGCTATATTGATGGAACAATATGTTTTTCCTTCTCCTCCTACTGATGAGGTCACCAAAATCACTTTGCTATTTCCATCTTCATTATAAAGGAATCTTAAATTTGCTCTGATTCCCCTAAACGCCTCTGAAATAGATGATTTTGGCTGTTCCAATACAGTAAGGTTGTTCTCATGAAGGTTTTTACCAATAACACCTAGAAGAGGTATCTTGATAACGCCTAATAACTCTGCTATAGATTTCACTCTGTTGTCCAATATCTCTGTTACTAAAATCAGCAACAATGGTATAAGCATAAAACCAAACACAAGTCCATATTTCACAATTGCTACATTCGGCCCAATAGGAGCTTGCCCTAAGTCTTTTGCTGGGTCTATGATATTTAGATCAGATTTAGCTGTCGCGAGTCTCAGTTGAGTTTCAGCTTGTTTTGAAAGTAGAGTATTGTAGGTTGTTTCTATCACCTTATACTCCCTTTCCATGTCTATATATTTCCTTTGGTCATCAGGCAAATGCACCAAATCTAGTTCTGCTCTTCTGATATCATCATTTATTTTGGCCAATTGTTCATTATAAACAGAAGAATAATCGTTCAACCTACCATAGGATTTTCCCCTAGCTTCATTTATAAGTTTGTTAATCTCCCGCATAGGTTCAGAATCAGGCGTATAGATAGTAGACATCTCTAATCTTTTAAGATATAAAGCTTTAAGCTCTGAAACAGTCGCCATAAAACCTCCATCTTCTATCCCTGCACTATTAACATTGATAAGGTCTTCCAAACTTCTACTTACAGAATTTCTTATGCTATTAAGAGAATTCATTTTGGTAAGTAGTTCGGCTCTTTTTATCTCTAAATCATAGATTTTTTTCAACAACTCTTGGTCTTTCCCCTCCACACTGAACATTTTTTTATCTATTTTCAGCTGGTTAAAGTTGTTTGCACTAGAATCTAGTTTTTGTCTAACCTTTTTGAGATTATCATTGATGTATTGAAGAGTATTCTTATCCACAAGGGTTTTATCCTCTTCTCTTTTTTCAATAAGTTTCTCCACAGATTGATTTAAGAAAGATACCGTCTCACGAAGGTTATAACCTTTCTTACTGATAGTCATTATGGTGTTTAATTCTTTATCAAATTCTACATTTATAGTAGAAATTATCGTCCTAACAGCTTGATCTACTGTGCTTAAATTGATTATAATTTTATCTAACTTAACTTTTGCTTCTGGATTATGAACCAATCTAAACCGTAGGTTAGGCGTTTCATACCATTGATTAATGGAAACCACCTTATTTGCTGGTCTTCCATATGCAGAAACATCTTTAAACCCTTCCGTTTTATAACTATACAAATGTGTAGAATGCCCCTCCTCAGGAAGTTCTATTTCATATTTTCCATTTCCTTTTGGGTAAATCGTTATAGGATAATTGACCTGTTGTAAATGTTCCTTATCCACTTCTACAAGAACAGGAGAGTCATATTTGTCCAAATATGTAGATTTTAGAAGTCCCTTTGTAGAATATCCTACAAATAAATCCAATTCCTGAACTAAATATTCATTATGGCTTCTAGATAGAACCATTTTTTTGAGGAACACTCCATCTTGATTTCCTTCCTGCCCCCAAATGAAGTTAATAGACTGATTAGGTGTAAAATAGCTAGCTGTACCGCTTGAGATACTCAAAGACAAATTTGAAGCATAAATTCTCTGAACATACCATTTATTGTAAATATAAAAAAGACTATAACCCAAAATAGCAAGCCCTACAAACCAGTACCAGCTTCTAATAACTCGCCTAATAAAACTCTCTACACTAAATATGCTGAAAGTCCCCACCTTACTTTTTTCCTGTCCTGTAGGGATTTGTTCTTGTGTATTATTATTATTTTTTCCTGGAATCATATTTTATAATCTTGAAAAAAGAAGATATACCGTAAGGGCTGATGTAATAAGGGAAACTGCTGTACTAATAGTCTGTACAGGTTCTTTACCAAATCCATTAAGATTTCTTCCTCTGGTATTTAAATAAATTTCGTCTCCATTCTGAAGCCAATAATACTGTGAATTCATCACATCTTCTCTAGTAAGGTCTAGTTTTACTATCTTTATTCCTTCTGGAAGTTTTCTATGTAGAACTATATTTTTTCTATCTACAGTTCTATTCAGCCCACCATTCATCGCCAAAGCCTCTGTAATAGTAAGTGTCTGCTTATATGCTACTTTTTCACCTGTAATTCCTATGGTTTCTACATCCCCAAGGATATAGTATCTTATCCCGTCTAAATTAAGCCTTACCTCAGATTTTCCTCCTAAGAAATTTTCGTTTACACGAGTTTGGATTTCTTGAGAAATATCTTCCAATGTTCTTCCTTCAGCTTTTATAAAACCAATTCCAAAAACATTGATGTCTCCTTTAGAGTCTACCTTTAGCCCTCGGAAATAGTAATTCCCATTACCACCAGACATGGTTCCTGTACTACCACTTCCAGATGATGCACCAGATGCACCAGACACACTTGGATTCAAAATTCCGGCCCCTGCACCTTCTCCTCCTGAAACATTGTATGAAGAATAAAACTGAGCCGCATCCCCCTTAGGAGTTGTAATCACATTAAGAGAAAGTATATCATTTTTTGTAACTCTATATACAGGAATATTGTAAGGAACTAATCCTTCAGAGTTAATCTCCAGATTTTCATTTTTTTGAAGATATTTTACATCTTTTGTTCCCACACAAGATATCATCATCATTGCTGCCACTAGGCCTAAAATGCTGTTTCTTTTCATCGTTTTTATTATTGATTTTACAAAAATATGATTTTTATTATTATTTTTTCAGTTTTGATATAATATTTGGCAAATATGCTCCAAAAAAACCTAAACTAAGCACCACTAAAAATAATAAATTAATATCTATATGACGCAGAAAATAGGTAACCAAAACTATTCCCATGTAATAGGTGATAATAAATGCTGTAGCCTTTTTATGAGTAAAACCTAAATCCAAAACCTTGTGGTGGATATGGTTTCTATCTGCTCTTAATGGCGATTTTTTATTCAAAAGCCTTACAATAATAACATTCAAAGTATCTATAATAGGGATAATCAAAATAGCAACCGCTATAATAGGAGCTGTTTCCATATGATATTTTGGTCTTCCTATGGGCACTACATCTCCACCACTGATAAACAAATCAATGAAATAAAACGCCGTAAACACAAGGATAAATCCTATAATCATAGAACCTGTATCTCCCATAAAAATCTTTTGCCGCCAGTTATTGGATAAGTTATAATATAAAAAACCCAACAAAGATCCTATAATCACCACACAAAGAATGACCATCGGATAATTATATTCTCCCAAACGGTAATAACTAAATCCAAAAATAGAAAAACTAATCACAGCAAATATTCCCGCTAACCCATCTATTCCATCTATCAAATTAAATGCATTGATAAGTATAATAAATGAAAATATACTAAAAAATACACTTACAAAATATTCTAATTCATAAATACCAAACAAACCAAACAAACTTCTTATTCGTACATCAGAACCCACTACCATCATGGTCGCAATAACAATTTGCCCAATTAGTTTTTTATAGGCTTTCATCACCAAAATATCATCCATTACTCCTATATAAAGCAAGATAACCAATGCAGGAAACAAAAATCTATACTGCACAAATAGTTCATAAGCAAAAATTGGTGCACAGATGCCTATTGTATAAAATAACGCTATTCCACCAAGATTAGGAATTTTGTACTCATGGGAACTCCTGTCACCTGGTATGTCCATTAGATTTTTACTTTTTGAAATTCTAATGATTACAGGTATAGCTTTATAACTTAACAAAAAAGAAAGTAAAAGAACAAAACATATTTTCACAAGAAAAAACATTTGTCCTTCTAATCCAAAAAATAGTTTTATTTCATTCATAATATTTTTATTCTGACCATAAAAGATTTCTATATTCCATTGTATATCCTGTTCTCAGTCCATGCTGATTTGCATATACAAAATACTGAAAAACAACAAATACCAAAAGTACATATTGTAGTGACTTTCTAAGTCTATCATTACTTACTGCCGCAACTATATTTACCAATACCATAGGCATGTAAATAAGAAAATTCGCTACCAATCTTGATGAAAATATCTCATTCCATCTAAAAATAAAATACAAACAAATACCCAACACCCCTATATTTCTCATATATTCGTAATATGGAATTTTTTGACATGCTGCCTTATCATATGTAACCAAAAAATAAGTATACAATATACATATTAAATCTGATAACTTGATGAAACGAACTGAAGTTTCTTCTATATCCAATGTCTCATAAGATTGAAAGCCTGAATAAACCCCTGTAGAAGCAAAGGAATCCAATAACGAAATATACTGATAAAGTTTTAACGGAGATAATGCGATACACACTAAGACAACTATCAAAATTCGAGTAGAATTCATAGGAATCAATACGATCCAATAAGCAATAATAAAAACCGCTGATGATGTATGAAAACTTATGGCTAAATAGGCTATGGATAAAAACATAAGTAGTTTTCTCTCTTTAATGTATCTGAAAGAAAAAAGAAGTATCGCCATAGCCATTCCTTGCCTCATCTGCCCTCCATCAGAAACAAGTATTGTTGGATACATAAACAACAGCATCGCAAATGCTGGATACACCGCATTTTCAGTAAAGACTTTATATTTAATTGAAATAGAAACTATTGCTAATAGAAAAGTAAAAACATAAAAAGAAAAGTCCGCCTCATATATTGCATTTGCAAAGAACAAATACAGCCATTCCATGTGTATATCCTTTCTCCTTTCTCTAATCATATTAAGAATATCTGACATATCCAGATCTCTTCCGAATTCATGATATGCCCTAAAATAATTTGCATAATCCGCACCTATCCAATATCTTAACCCTATAAATATTGTCAAAAAAGCAATCACCACCCACACAGAACTATAATTCTTATTGTTGTCTATCTCCAAAAAGCTATAGACTATTAGAATTATTGTCAGTATCGTAAAAACTGGGTGTAGGAAATGTATCATCTTTTCTCTATTTCAGTATTTTTCTCAAAAGCCATTCCTGCCTCAAAAAATACAATAAATAA
>CAUQVP010000055.1:0-11733 GCA_963521545.1 uncultured Flavobacteriaceae bacterium
TAAGGCAGGGCAGCGGTAATCATTTTTCTCTTTGACATATAATTCCTTATTTTTTGCAAATATAAGGATAATTGACCTATTTTTTGGTAGTTTTTATTTATGAGAAATAACAGTTTTTGTGCACAAAAGATGAAAGGCGGGCAGCGTTTGGTTGTTAAAAATGCAAAATAGTGCGCTTAAATCTTGATTATCTTTGAAAAAAAATTACCTTTGTATTCATAAAAAATCAATAATTATATGAAAAGAGCAATTGTTTATTTGGGAATGATTTTGATAAGTCAAAATTTATTTTCTCAGGAAGGAGAAGACAATCAGCAGCTGCAAACGGAAGAGCCAAAACAAGAGCTTCTAGGCAAGTCATCAAACTTCACTATTTCTGGATATACGGAAGTTTTCTACTCGTATGATTTTAATCAAAGAGCAGACCACATCAGACAGCCGTTTTTTTATACATTTAACCGACACAATGAGGTAAATGTAAACATCGCAAGGCTAAAAGCAGAATATGCAACCGACAATATGCGTGCTAATATAGCCCTGATGGCGGGAACTTACCCAGAGGATAACTTGGCAGCAGAGCAAGGAATGCTGAAACTGGTTCAGGAAGCGAACATCGGGTTTAGAATTTCTAAAACTAAAAATCTCTGGATAGATGCTGGGGTGATGCCGTCTTACATCGGTTCAGAAGGGGAAATCAGCAAAGACAATCTTGCTTTGACTAGGACTATCGCTGTGGCAGAAGAGCCTTTTTTCATGACAGGGGCGCAGATTACCTACATTACAGATAATAATAAATGGACTTTCATGGGAGGAGTCTATAACGGATGGCAGATAATCAAAAGACAAAACAGCAACACAAAATTGCCGGCATTTGGGGCGAGAGTGGCTTACCAACCGAATGAAAATTGGTTCTTTAATTCTTCTGCTTATATAGGAAAAGATCCAGCTACAGAAACTAAAATGAGATATTTCAATAATTTCTATACGAACTATAAGGCGAGTGACAAATTAGAATTCCAGTTCGTGTTTGATGTGGGAGCGGAGCAGTCTGCGGAAGGCTCTAACAAGCACTACTTCTGGTGGTCTCCTAACATTTTAGCGAAATATTATTTTACGCCTAAATTCTCTACAGCGGGAAGAGTGGAGTATTTTGATGATTCTAAAGATATTATGACCTTCGGAGGAGGACAAAGATTCCAAATCTGGGGCGCATCAGTAAACTTTGATTATTTAATCAATAAAAACTTGATGTGGCGTTTGGAATTCAGAAACTTACAGTCCAAAGACCCTATTTTCCAAAAGATAGACCAGTCTCATCCAAATGTTAAGAATAATTTCTTCATCACTACGATGCTGGCTGCTTGGTTCTAATAAAATCAAAAATGATATAACGAAAATTCCACTCGGTGATAGAGTGGATTTTTTTATTTTACGAAGTGATGCAGAACATGGTTTCTCCTTTGTTTACGGGAGGAGTGCTTATTTTGTAAAGAATCATTCCGCTTTCTGGCGCAGATATTTTTTGAAGTAAATTTCCAAACTCATCCGTAATGTAGCCCAAATCTTCGCCTTTTTTCACTTGTTCACTAGCCTTGTGTTTGCTGTAAAAAATCCCGCTTACAGGAACTTTTATATAAGTTTGTTTTGTGAAAGTCTTACGAGAAGCAGGTTTTTTGTACGGCGCCGAAGAATACATATTCATCATTCCTATCATATTATAGATGGATTCTTTTAGCATTTTCACTTCATCAGCTCCGTTTACTCCGAGTTTTCCTGCTTCAAGGCTCAGTGCAGCGACATCATTTTGAACCGCTTGTTTAAAGGCATAAAGCGCAGGTTCTGTTTTGGTAATGTTATAAGGATAACTCACGATATAGGGCAGCACAGATGCTTCGGAGAGTTTTAGGGCTGTTTTGGTTTTTTCAGTAGAATTTTTGTTATCATAGTAGCAGACAAAAGGAACCAAATCCTCATTGGCATCACCTCCGTGAATATCCAGAAAAACATCTGAAATAGGGATAATGTTTTTAGTGATGTAGTTTGCGATTTTTTCCGTGATGGTACCGTTTTCTTTCCCTGGGAAAACAGTGTTTAGGTTTTTCTTATCCGTAGGATTCAGGTAAGGAACACGCTCGTAAAAAGCACCAATGTTCGTTATAGGTAAAATAATCAGCGTTCCTTTTAGTTTGGCTGGGTCTATCTCTTTCATTAGTTCCTGAACCGCCATTATAGGAGGATATTCGTATCCGTGGACTCCTGCCAAGATGGTGAATACAGGTCCTTTTTCCTTTCCGTTGATGACGGAAATGGGAATATAGTGGTGTGGATTTTCTTCGTTTAATTGGATTTTTAAATCAGTTCTTTTAGAAGGATTATTTTTAATGATAGAAATGATGTCTTGTGATTTCATAAAACAAATGAAGAGAGTAAAGAAAACCAAAAATAATTTTTTCATACGGAAAGATTTATTTGATTCTGTCAGGATTTTGTTTGATAAAACTATCCCAGCTGGAATATGAAGCGTTTTTTTCCGTTTTATTAGAATTAAAATAATGACAAACCGCCACAGCAAGCCCATCTGACGCATCTAAATATTTGGTTGGAAATTCTTTCAGACCGAGCAGGTTTTTCAGCATAGCGGCTACCTGCTCCTTGCTGGCATTTCCATTTCCTGTTATCGCCATTTTTACTTTCTTGGGCGAATATTCTGTGATGGGAATATCACGGTATAGACTGGCTGCCATGGCCACTCCCTGCGCTCTTCCGAGTTTCAGCATACTCTGCACATTTTTTCCATAAAAAGGCGCTTCTAGAGCGACTTCATCAGGATGATATTCATCAATGAGTGCTAGGGTTTTCTCAAAAATGTATTTTAGTTTTGTTTCGTGATTGGGATATTTTTTTAGTACAAGTTCGTGGATGGAGACCAGCTCCATTTTACTGCCCTTTGTAGAAATGATACCAAATCCCATCACGGTGGTTCCTGGGTCTATACCTAAAATGATTTTTTCTGCTGTCATATATAGAGTAGTAATTTTTTGAACTTGTAAATATATGATAATCAGATTTATTTAATTCTGAATTTAATGTAAGTGATGGTTTTCCCTTTGGAAGAGAAAAGCTCCTCGTAGTAGGTTCTCACCTCTCTAAGCAGCGGTGTTTCTGGGTCGTATTCAGGCGCACCATAGATGTCGTGGTGTGCGGATAAAATCTCGTGTCCGAGCCCTTGCAGCAGTCCTAGAGTATATCCGTGCAGAAATTCAGAGTCCGTTTTTAGATGGATTACGGCGTTTTTCTTTAGGATTTTTTTGTATCGTTCTAGGAACTCAGGATTTGTGAGCCTGTGTTTGGTTCTGCGGTATTTTATCTGTGGGTCTGGGAAAGTGATCCATATTTCATCTATTTCTTCCTCTCCAAAAAAATGCTCTATCAGCTCTATCTGCGTTCTCAGAAAAGCCACATTTTTCATTCCCAAAGTGTGGGCTTCCTTTGCGCCAAACCAAAATCTTGCGCCCTTTATATCTATCCCGATGAAATTTTTATCAGGGAACGCTTTTGCCATGTTTACAGAATATTCTCCTTTTCCACAGCCAAGTTCTAGGACGATGGGTTTATCATTTTTAAAGAAATCCTGTCTCCATTTTCCTTTTAGATAAAAGCCATTCAGAGCCTCTTCTCGTGTGGGCTGAATAACATTCGGAAGTGTCTTGTTTTCGGCAAAACGAGCCAATTTATTTTTCCCCATTTTATTATAATTAAAGACCGCAAAAGTAGAAAAAATACAGATGAGAAAAAAGAAAAACGATAAATACTGACTAGTGTCATGTTTTTGAAAAAAGATGATATTTTATTTGTGATGATAAATTTAAAATGTTACTTTTGCTGGAATTTTTAACAAGAATTGAAATGAAAGTATTGAAGGTAGTTTTATCATCAGTGATTTTATTAGCCCAGTTATCTTGCTCCAAAGGCGCAGGAGAGGCTTCTTCAAAAGAAACAAAAGAAGAAAAAAAGGAGGCGTATTTTTCATATGAATTTAATGATGGCGCGGATACTTTGGTCGTGAATGTGAATAAAACGCCAGAGAAGGCAGTCTTGTTTTCGCATTTTATGACGGAGATGTTTTTGGCTTTAGGTTTAGGAGACAAAATAGTAGTGGCGACAGAGGAAGGGCCTATTTTACCAGAATTTAAAGAGGCCTATGATAAAATTCCTGTAAGACTTAAAGGGCATCATGCTATTTATTCCAAGGAAGAGTTTTTGCTTTCAGGCGTGGATTTTGTTTCTGGATGGGATGGTGCAATCAAAGCAGAGGCAACGGGAACACCGCAGGAGCTTATCGATAAGGGAATTTATCCATTTATCGCAAAAGCAGTGAGGGATAATGAAACTCTTGAAACGGTTTATGAGGATTTCTATACTTTAGGAAAGATTTTTAAAGTAGAAAAAAATGCAGAAAAAGTGGTTTCTGAGATGAAAGCCAAACTGGAAAACGCACAGAAAAACTTTATAAAAAAGGAAAACAAACCAAAAGTTTTAGTTTTCTCAGTTATTGAAAACGGACTGTATATTTCCGCGGGACTTACTACGGATTTGATAAACAAAGCAGGAGGTCAGAATGTTTATGCAGACCAGTCGGCAGACCATGTGTTCGTATCATACGAAAGTTTAGTAGACAGAAATCCTGATATCATTATAATAGCAGATATGGAGGGAGAAGGGCGCTCATCTTATGAAGAAAAGAAAAAGGCACTGAAAGACCATCCAGCACTGAAAAATCTACCAGCAGTGAAGAATGATAATATCCATAAAATAGCTTTGGAGGATATTTCACCAGGAGTTAGGAATATAGATTTTATAATTAAATTAAATAAATTGTTGTATGAAAAGTAGATATCGATTTGGAGTCGTATTTTCGATATTGTGTGTGGTTTTATTTATATTATTTGTAATGGCGATAGGGGTGGTAACCTCTAATCTAGATGCAGAAACAGCGTATAAAATAGCAGCAAATAAAATAACAGGAACAGAAATTTATGAGCCATACTGGCCACTGACACATGAAACTATAATCTGGGAGGTGAGACTTCCAAGGGTTTTGTTATCCATAATTTGTGGGGCGGGGCTTGCTGTCTGTGGTGTGCTGATGCAGTGTGTGACCAAAAACCCTATTGCAGATCCATATGTGCTTGGTTTAGCATCAGGGGCATCTACAGGAGCAGTGTTTGTCATTGTTTTGGGAGGTGGTGCTATGGGGCTGGCATCTGTTTCTACAGGGGCATTCATAGGGACATTGATATGTAGTGTGCTGGTTTTCGTGATAGGAACAGAATACGGAAGAAATACTTCTACTACGAGGCTGATTCTCTCTGGATTGGCTATATCTACAATATTTACAGCGCTTACGGATTTGATAATTTCTTTAGCGAAAAATGCGAGCCAAGTGAAAAGTGCATTGTTCTGGACTATGGGAAGTTTGGGAGGTGCTACTTGGGAACTACTTCCTATTCCTTTTGTGGTGCTTATTTTGGTGATTTTCGTAGTTTTAGGATTATCTAAATCATTGGACTTATTGCTTTTCGGAGATGAAAACGCTACGATGCTGGGGATGAATGTTAATTTGATGAAAACCTTTATAGTTATCATCGCATCATTACTTACATCTGTTTTGGTATCGGCAACAGGAGCGATAGGATTCATGGGACTGATGGTGCCTCACATAGCGAGAATGCTTTGTGGGAATAAACACGCGAGGCTGGTTCCTATGGCAGCGGTGATAGGAGCGATTTTCCTGCTCTGCTGTGACCTTTTTGCTAAAAATGCTTTCTATCCGAAGGACTTACCGATAGGTATCCTTACATCACTTATAGGAGGGCCGTTCTTCCTTTGGATGCTGATGGACAAGAATTATTCATTTAAATCAGGAAAATAATGGAGAAGCTGAGAGTAGAAAATTTGAATTTTAAAGTAGGTAAAGTTGAAATCCTAAAAGATGTATCACTCAGCGTAAAGGAAAACTCTTTCGTAGGGGTGATAGGGCATAATGGTTCAGGGAAATCAACAATGCTGAAAACTATATATGGAGTAAATAAGCCCACAGGCGGTAAAATCTTTTTTGATGAACATGATTTGTTCCAGCTGTCAGGAAGAGAAAGAGCAAAAAAAATAGCAGTTTTGGCTCAGGAGTCTGGCGGTCAGTTTGATTTTAGTGTTCAGCAGGTGGTAGAGATGGGGAGATATCCTCACAAAGATACACTAGAAAACTATTCCAAAGAAGACCTAGAAAAAGTAGATAAAGTACTCCACGAAATGAAACTGGAGGACTATAGAGACCGTAGTTTTAATACCCTTTCGGGAGGGGAGAAACAAAGGGTTTTGATAGCAAGACTTCTAGTACAGGAAAGTAAATTCATTATTCTAGATGAGCCTACGAACCACTTGGATATCGGGCATCAGATAGAGATTATGAATATCATTAAGAATATGGGAGTTACAGTCCTTTCGGCGATTCATGATATGAATATCGCATCTATATACTGTGATGAGCTGGTTGCGATGAAAAAAGGCGAAGTCCTATTGCAGGGGCCTACGGATGAGGTGCTCACGCCAGAGCTGTTAAGAGAATTATTCGATGTGGAATCAGAAATACATAATATCAACGGACGCAGACATATAATATACAATCCATAGAGTACTAGTTTAAATCAATAATAACTTTTTAAAAATTATAAAGAAATGGTTAGAAAAATTCTAAGCGCAGGTTTTGTATTGGCTTCTATCGGGCTATATTCACAAACCGTAATTACAGGGGAAGTGCATGATACCTCAGGAAATGCTATTCCAAATGTGAAGGTAAGTTTTGAGGGTTCTACTACAGAAACTATTACCGATGACAAAGGGAAATTTGTCATTAATATCCCATCCTCAAAAGGGACGCTGACTTTCTCAGCAGAAAATTTTCATCCATTCAGCAGAAGTGTAGGAGCGAATACTCCTGTAGTCTATGTGGTGATGAAGGAGGGCTCTAAAGAAATACCAGAAGTGGTGATTTCTACACAGAAAAAATTAGAAGTTAATAAATTAAACATAAAGAACCTAGACGCTCCGATGACTGTAAATGTGCTCAACCGTGCAGTATTACAGAAATGGAATATTAACAATATAGAGGAAGCATCTAAGATGGTTGCTGGGGTAAATCCAGTGAAACAATTTGCTGGTTTCCAGTTCTTTAATATTAGGGGATTTGATAACTTTGTGGTTCTATATGATGGAATCAGAGACGAAAGACATACAATTACTCAGAGTGCTCCTGTTGCCAGCTTTGCCAATGTGGAGAGAGTAGAGTTCTTGAAAGGGCCTTCTGGTGATATGTTTGGGCACTCTGCATTAGGAGGAATTATCAATATTATTAGAAAAAAGCCAACTTACACTACACAAGGAGAGGCTAAATTTACCATCGGAAGTTACAATACATATAATGTAGAAATGGGGATAGGAGGGCCTATTTCTAACAAGCTAAGATACCGTGTAGATGCAGGATTGATGAATACAGATGGCTTTAAAGGGATAAAAGAAAAGAATTTCAACTCTTCCCTAATGCTACAATATACGCCAGACCACCAAAACACATTGGAGTTCTTTGCGCAGTATAACAATGACCACTACGGGGCAGATGCTGGTGTTCCTGCAACAAATGATGGGAAACCTTATGACTGGATAAATCCTATGATAAATTTATCCGATAAGCGTGACTATCTGAAAAATGAG
This sequence comes from uncultured Flavobacteriaceae bacterium, assembly GCA_963521545.1. GTDB lineage: Bacteria > Bacteroidota > Bacteroidia > Flavobacteriales > Weeksellaceae > JABCPE02. Next base: position 7,768 of record CAUQVP010000055.1, read on the forward strand.
AAAAAAGAATTTTATCTGAAATATAAACATAGATTTGATTTCGGAGGAACTTTTGACTATAAGCTTTCTTACTTTGATGACTCATTAGATTACTTGATGGATGAAGTTCTTTTTACAGATAAAGCAACAAAAACTTTATCTAGAAAAAATGGACCATACCACTTTAAACATGTTACAAGACCATTGATGAATCAGCTAGATTTTAGTTTTGGATTTAAAACATGGGACTTTAAGCATAAGATGATTGTAGGAAATACTTTCTCTTATTTGGATAGAAAAACTTGGAAAGGAACTGTTACAGAGGGGACAAGCGCTCTCAATATTCCTATCGTATCGCCTATTCTTGGGATGGGAGAGAGAAGAGTGGATATAGATAGGGTGGTTTCTATGAAAGAAGTGGTTACAGGATTTTATCTTCAAGATTGGATAGAATTTGCAGATAGATTCAAAATTTTATTAGGAGGAAGATATGATTATTTTGATGGAATGTATGATGGGGAAAGATTAATAACGGCACAACCCAACCCTAGTAATGGCTCTCATCATAATTTCACTTATAGAGCTGCGCTTTCATTCCAGCCGATTAAGAATTTCATGACTATCTACGGATCTTCTTCTAGTTTCTTCAAACCAACTCGTTCTCATGACCATAGAACAGGAAAACTCTTTAAACCAGAGGAAGGAATACAGATAGAAGGGGGTATTAAATTAGAAAAGAAAGACAGATTGAATGTTACTATTTCAGGATTCTATATAGAAAAGAAAAACCTTATTGTGGGACACTATGTGAGAAGTCAGGTAGGAAAAGCATATTCTAGAGGTTTTGAAGTAGATGCAGATGCAGAAATCTTCAAAGGGCTTTATGCTAAGGTAGGTTATGCATTCACAGATGCGTTCCTAGGAATGCAGGAGCCAGAGCCAGGAAAAGCGGATCTATCTCATAACAAAACTCCATGGACGCCTAAACACTCCTTCAATGCATGGGCAAACTATGAGCCTCGTACATTTATGAAAGGCTTTGGAATTGGTTTAGGAGTGTTCTATACTGATAAAACATATAGAACTGAGAAAAATGACCAAATTCTTCCAGCATACACTCTTCTAAATGGAACAATCTATTATCAGACGAAGAATAACATCAGAATAGGGCTGAATGTAGAAAATATTTTGAACACAACATATTATAACAACGCCCTTTCTAGCAATGATTTGTATTCTAATGATCCTGCGGACGAGCCATATCAGGCTACTTTCCAGATTAACCCAGGTAGAAATAGAAATTATAAACTGACGATATCATATTCATTTTAATAACTAATTTTTATCTAGAAACAGACTATTTTTCGGAATAGTCTGTTTTTTTAATTGTATATCGTGATACAAAATAGAGTCATATTAGCGTTATTCAAAGGAAAAACCTTTATCTTTGTCAAAAATTAAAATATATGGAGAAGGGAAATCAAATTTCACTTTGGGAATTGCTTTTTAGTGGACAGATGGTTACTAGTGTTTTTGTAGTGGCTATGTTTGTCCTTGCAGTGGTTGTTTTGTATTCTTTTTTTGAGAAATATCTATCACTAAAATCGATGGATACAGAGGAAGATGATTTTTTGGATAATATAGCAGACTGTCTGTATGACCACCGCCTAGATTCTGCAAAGGATTTATGCAAAAGGATTTCTTCTCCGGAAGCCAGAATCATAAGAAAAGGACTAGAAAAAATAGACAAATCCTCACTGGAGATGTTCGTCACAATAGTCAATCAGAGAGAGACAGAAATCATCCAACTACGAAAAAACCTTTTTAAATTCAGCCTTTGGGCGAGGGTGGTTTTGTTCTTGGGAGTTCTAGGAACGGGTATTTCTATCATTTTCTTTTTTTCAGAAGGTTTTTCAGATTTGTCTGATGAGCGTTTTTATACTTCGTTTTTCCCAGTGAGCATCGGAGCTATGTTAGGAGGACTTATTTATATATTTAAATTGATTTTAGGTTCACTGACATATAGAATAGAATTGTCACTGAAAATGGGAGAAAATAAATTTCTGGAAATCATAGAAGAAATCAAAAACATGAATTAAGATGAACAAGGTAAAAAGCATAGGATTGACAGCAGTTATCAGCATTCTATTTGTAGGAGTGCTGCACATTATCCCTATAAATAAAAAACAAAGAGAAAAAGATGAATTGGCTAAAAATGTTTCGATAGAAGAGGAATTGGAATTTCGAGATTCTTTGGCTCAAAATATTTCATTGGATCCGCCTATGGTGGATGAAGTGCAAAATGTAGAGCCACTTCCGCCTTTGCCTTCGGAAACTCCTAAAAAAAAGGAAGTTCCTGTAGAAAAACCAGCTGAACCTGTGAAAGAAGAGGCTGTTTCATCAAAAGAACCAACAGCAAATGAAGAAGTAAAAAAAGAAGAGCCGAAGAAAAAAGATACAAAAAAGAATATTGCTGACGCGAAAACAGCAAAAACCCAAGAAGCAAACGCTAAAAAAGAAACTGAAGCTAAAAAAGAAGTCATAAAGGAAAGCAAAATAGGTGTTGATAGGAAATTGATTTCAGGAATTCCAGGAACTAATAATTATAAAGGAAAACTTCCTGCCCATAGCGTGAAAGAAAAAGGCTCTATCACTATTTCTTATGTAGTAGATGCGAATGGAAGGGTGATTTCTGCCCAAAGAGTGGGAGGGCTGAGGTCTCGTAATGCTATAAATAACGCCATCACAATGGTCAAAAAACATGTGAAAGCCGAAAAAGGCAAAACCCAATCCACAGGAACATATACGATTGAATTTAAATAAGCAATGAAAATTGCTTATTTTTTATTTAAAGTCAAGGTATGGAAGTAATAATTGAAATAATTATAAAGGAGTTTCTTATTGATTTTCTCGGAATTAATACCAGATATTATTTTTTTAGAATCTTTAATAAAAATATTAAGAAAGAAAGTCTTTCAGCCAATCAGGATGAGATAGTAAGTGGTTTTGCACAGGGATTTTTGTGTTTTCGTTATTAGTTGCTTTTATGGTATATTTACTACATATTTTTGGATTATTGTAATTTTAAAAAGAAATAAGATGAAAATAACAGTAATCGTTAATGATGATTTTTCAGTAAGTTTCTATAAAGATGAGAAACTATTTCTTTACATGAAAAGAAAATCTAAATTGGGAAAACTTACAGGAGAAATATACAATACAAAAGATGAACTTCTGCTCAGAGTAGAATCTTTCTTTTGGTTGGGAACAAAAATTACTTATCAGAATTTAGAAAAGCCTTTTTATAGAAAAGCATATTTTTTCTATGAAAGGTTTATAATGAATCAAAAAGACAAAATAGAGTTGATTTTCCTCTTTACATATTATAGAATATATTGGAATAATAAATTTATTACAGACACGAATGTTATCTACACATTCAAACATAATTTAAAATTAGAACTTCATTTTAATACAAATGATGAAGAACAAGACTATTATTCCACTATATTTTTCTGTACAGCCAATTTATTTATGAAATAAAATTATTCTTTATATTTATATATTATGCTGACAAAAATTATTTTCATTAAATTTTAGAAAATAATTTAAGTTTTTTTGATTAAAAGCTGTTTATTATCTTATTTTAAAGCCAAATTTATTGTAATCACATTTTATTTTGTGTCCAAATTTTATTCTATAAAGAAATAAAATGACCAATAAAAATAGATTTTTTCAAATTAAAATTAAATCAGTTATAAATTTTTCTTGTTATAAATCAGGGAGTTAAATAATTATGTGCAAAAAACACAAAGAAGTACTTGCGTGGTAATGTTAAGTTTTCTATTTTTGCAATCTGAATCATCCACAGAGAGGGATTTGGGAGAGTAGAAGTTTTTTAGTTAAAAATGAGTGATTTAAAAATATTTTTAAAAAAAAAGTTTAAAAATATTTTGTCAGTTCAAAAAAACTTTATACTTTTGCACT
>CAUQVP010000056.1:0-11662 GCA_963521545.1 uncultured Flavobacteriaceae bacterium
ACTAAAATCAAACAATGGGACAGAAATTAGAGGTAAGATACGGGCTGTTCATGGCGGTGTCCATGGTAGTCGGGCAAATGATAGGTTCTGGTATTTTCTTCAAAGTAGATGATGTTTTAGCCTCCACCAATGGCAATGTTTATGCAGGTGTGATGGGCTTTATCATCGTGGGAATCAGTGTGGTTTTTTCAGCAGCATCTATGGCTAATTATGCCATTTTCTCTCCGAAAGAAGGCGGTCTCCTGCATTATGTGGAATTTCGCTATAGGAAGAGAGCGGCGGCTTATGTGGGCTGGGTTTATTTCATTATGTTTTTACCTTTGCTGGCGGGAGTTCTGCTCACGGTATCAGGTATTTACATTTCTCACTTCCTTGCCGAATTTATCCATTTTGAACCTAATTTCCTGCACTATTCACTGATAGGCTGGTGCAATGGAGTTATATTTTTATTCCTTAATATTTTCAGACCAAAATCCAGTGGTGTTTTTTTACAATTAACCGCGGTTTTAAAGCTGTTTCCTCTCATTTTCATCGCTGCTTTTGGAATTATCAGCCTTGTAGGAAATGACATCGAACCACTAAATCAAATTGAAAATCAGACCTTAATCTCTTCCAATGAAACTAACTTTTGGCTTTTAGTGGGCGCAAGTTTCATTCCTATCGCCTTTTCTATGGATGGGTGGTATATCGCGATGCAAATTTCTGGAGAAATCAAAGACTCACAGAAAAATCTCCCAAAAGCTTTAATATCAGGAACTTTGATAGTCTTGGTGGTTTATGTTTTTTATTATTTAGGAGTTGTCTCCAATATGAGCAGTGATGAAATACAGCAGCTGGGCGACACCTACATCATAGAATTTTCTAGAAAAATTTCTACCGAAGCAGGAGCGATAATCATACAACTATTCATAATCATCTCTGTATTAGGAACTTGCAATGGACTTGTTCTCGCAAATACCCGCGCTCCTTACCAATTCTACAATCTAGAATATTCTAAAAAATTCCTGAATTTAGGCAATATCAGTAAAAGAACAGGAATGCCTGTAAATAGTGCTTTGGTCGGCTTCGGGCTAATGACTATTTATCTTTTCATTTTTTATTTATCTAATACCAATCCTTTCCTAAAAGAACTAAATTACGACATATCAGCCATTCCTATTCTGTTTATTTATGTGGTTAATTTTTGTTTGTATTTAGGGCTTTTTAAATTGTTTAGAGAACATTTACTAAAAAATAAAACACTGAAATACACCATGCTGCTTTTCGCTATCATAGGAACATGCGTGGTTTTAGCAGGGACGCTTTTATCTCCTAATGGACTATCTTATTTAGTAATCGCCGTGCTCTTTATCTTACTCGGAAAATTAGGCGTAAAGTAAAAAATAAAAACACTACTAAATTTTAGTAGTGTTTCTTTTTATTCATTAGTGAAATTCATAATCTTTATCCATCACAAAAGTTTCCATGAACTTAGTTGTGTAATTTCCAGCTAGGAAATCAGGATTGTCCATCAGCTGTCTGTGGAAAGGAATCGTAGTTTTCACTCCTTCTATATAAAACTCATCCAAAGACCTTTTCATTTTAGCAATAGCCTCCTCTCTAGTCTGTGCTGTGATGATGAGCTTAGCTATCATAGAGTCATAGTTTGGTGGAATCGTATAGCCAGCATATACATGCGTATCCACTCTCACACCATGTCCGCCAGGGATATTAAGTTGAGTGATTTTCCCAGGTGCAGGTCTAAAATCAGAATACGGATCTTCCGCATTGATTCTACATTCTATAGAGTACAATTTTGGATAATAATTCTTTCCAAGGATTTTTTCTCCTGCTGCTAATAAAATCTGCTCACGAATAAGGTCATAATCTATAACCTGCTCTGTGATAGGGTGTTCCACCTGAATACGAGTATTCATCTCCATGAAATAGAAATTTCTGTGTTTATCAACCAAAAATTCTATCGTTCCTACTCCTTCATATCCAATATATTCAGCTGCTTTTACAGCGGCATTTCCCATTTTTTCACGAAGCTCATCCGTCATAAAAGGAGACGGCGTTTCTTCTATCAGTTTTTGATTTCTTCTCTGGATAGAGCAGTCTCTTTCTGATAAATGGCAAGCCTTCCCGTATCTGTCTCCAGCAATTTGGAATTCTATATGTCTTGGCTCTTCTATCAGTTTTTCCATGTACATTCCGCCATTCCCAAAAGCCGCTAAAGCCTCTTGAATAGTAGAATCCCAGCTTTCTCTAAGTTCTTCTTTACTCCAGATGGCGCGCATTCCTTTACCACCACCACCAGCAGTAGCTTTTATCATTACAGGATAGCCGATTTCTTCAGCTATTTTTTCAGCTTCTTCTAGAGATTCTACAAGTCCATCAGAACCAGGAACACAAGGGATTCCAGCCGCTTTCATTGTTGCTTTCGCAGTGGCTTTATCTCCCATTTTTTCTATTTGTTCAGGTGTAGCCCCGATGAATTTTATTCCATTTTTCTGACAAATTCTAGAAAAATTAGCATTTTCAGCCAAAAATCCATAGCCAGGGTGAATGGCATCTGCATTCGTGATTTCTGCTGCTGCAATGATGTTAGGAATTTTCAGATAAGAATCCTTACTCGCCGCAGGACCTATACATACTGCTTCATCCGCAAATCTTACATGCAGACTGTCTTTATCCGCGATTGAGTAGACTGCTACTGTTTTGATTCCCATCTCTTTACAAGTTCTGAGAATTCTCATCGCAATCTCTCCACGATTGGCAATTAATATCTTTTTAAACATTGTTTTTCTGTTTATCAATTACAATAAATAGAGTAATTTATGATGGGTCTACTAAGAATAATGGCTGGTCGTACTCTACAGGAGATGCATCATCCACCAAAATTTTCACGATTTTTCCACTCACTTCAGACTCTATCTGATTGAACAACTTCATAGCTTCTACCACACAAACTACTGTTCCTTCTGTGATTTCGCTTCCTACACTCACGAAAGGTTCTTTGTCTGGAGCTGGTTTTCTATAGAAAGTACCAATGATAGGAGATTTTATTGTAATATATTTACCATTTTCTGCAGATTCTGCTGAGTTTACAGAAGTTTCCTGCTCTGGCTGTGCAACAGGAGCAGCATTTACCACTGGTTGAACTTGTGTCATCTGTGGCGTTGTCACTACTGTACCAAATGTATGATTGGTAATATTGATTTCAAAATCCTTAGTTTTGTATTTTACTCCGGCTACATCAGCCTTTGAAACAAATTTAATAAGGTTTTGTAAGTCTTTAATATCCATAAAAAATGATTTTATTATTCAAATATAGTAAATAAAACACAAAAAACCATTCACTTTTGTAAAAAGAATGGTTCTATATTTCTACCGCGATTTTTGGAGATTTTACCAAAAATCTATGGTTATTCTGCAGATTCTACTTCTTTTTCAAGAACTACTTTACCTCTGTAGTAAAGTTTTCCTTCATGCCAGTGAGCTCTGTGATATAGGTGTAATTCACCTGTTGTAGCATCTTTTGCCAATTGAGGAACTACTGCTTTGTAGTGAGTTCTTCTTTTATCTCTTCTTGTAGATGACTGTCTTCTTTTAGGATGTGCCATTTCTAATAATTTTTAGCTTTTTATATTAACTTTTATTTTCTCAATTTATTCAACGCTTCCCATCTTGGATCTATGTCTTCATCATCCGCCTTTTCTTCATTTATTTTAGGACTGAATTTATCTAATAAATCCTGAAATTCTTCGTTTTCTAGCGCCGCAGGAGATACTTTTTTCATAGGAATAGCAAGAACCACTGCTTCATAGATAAACTGAGCGATATTGAACTCACTATAGTGATGAGGAATTGTAATAATCTCTTCATTACTATCATCATATTCTTCTCCAAACTTTACTAAGAATTTTATTTCATTGTTTATTGGATACTGGAATTTTTCATTGCTGATATCACAAGTCAAATCCACTGTTCCCGAAACAGAAATTACAAAATCCAAAAAAGTAGAATGCTTTTCAAGTAAAACTTTACTAACTATTTTGGTATTTTCAAATTCTTCTTCAGCCTCAAATAAATCAAAGAACTGTTGATCAACACAGAACTCAAACTCATGTTTTCCTTGCTTTAGACCAGAAAAACTGATGTCATAGTTTCTATATTTGTCCATAATAGGTTTGCAAAAGTACTTTTTTTTTCTAAAACAACAAAATTATCTATCAAAAAAAAGTCACTTTCTTTTAAATTTCAATAACAAAACATTGTCTTTATACAATTCCAAAGAGGTTTCGCTGATTACATATTTATTCACTTTTTCAAGTAAATTTAGATAATCTTCCTCTACGGAGATATTATCACAAAGTTTTCGTGTCGCTCCTATACTTTTTACTTGGAAAGTATCTTTTGAATTTGTGGTTAATTCCGAAAAATAATTATTACACCCAGAAAAACCTGATACTCTGTCCTTTGAAATTTCTAAAGTAATTCTCGATTCTGTTCGTGAATTATCCTCCAAAATCCAACTGGTATTGTTCAACTGTACACTTTCTTTTTTCCCTGCAACAGACGCATTGGAACAAGATAATGACAAGACAAGCACGGCTGTTAGTGAAATTATTTTTTTCATAATTTGTGTATTTATGAGCGGAGTTCCGCATTAAACTGTTTCTTGAAAACATTTACCAAAGAATCCATCACTTGCGCTATCTCCTTCTCCTCCATCGTTTTTTCTTCGTTAAGAAGTTCAAAACTCAACGCATAAGATTTCTTATCCTCTGGAAGATTTTTTCCTTCATACACATCAAACAAATTGATGCTCTTCAAGAATGGAGACTTGTTATTTTTAGCAGCATTATAGAGCTGTGTGTATAGTACAGATTTGTCTACTAACAGCGCCAAATCCCTTCTAGTTTTGTTAAATTTAGGAATATCTCTGAAGCGTAAATTCTCTATATTACGAAGATTTTGACATTCTTCAAGTTCTATTTCTGCATAGAAAGCTTCTTGTTCTATGTCAAATTTTTTCAGCATTTTCGGACTTACTTTTCCGAGTCTTGCAACGGTTTTTCCTTCAACTGAAAATTCTATCGCATCCGAAAAACGACCATCCTGCAATGGCTTTTCAACAATATCAAAATTCAACTTGCTTAAAATAAGAGAAACATATGCTTTCAAATGATAAAAACTTGTGCTGCCCTTCGGAAGAAGCCAGTTTTCAGAATGATTTCTTCCTGAAACTAAAATCGCCAGCTGTTTTCTCTCCTCGTATTTTTCCTTTTTATGATAAATTTTTCCTAACTCGAAAAACTTAATATCCGCATTTTTTCTGTTGATATTATAAACCGCATTCTCCAAAAGTCCTTTCAATAAAGACTTTCTCATAAACGCCAAATCATTGCTCAATGGATTTAGCAGTTTCACAGCATCCGTTTCATCTTCCACCGAAGTAAGGGAATTGTTCATCACTTCATAAAATCCATTCGCCTGAAGTGCCCTTGCCCACTCGTTTTCTAATCCATCTTGGTCATCAAAACTCAATTTCACTGGCGTAAAGGAAATTTTCTGTGGAGCATCTATCTTATTATACCCATAAATTCTAAGGATTTCCTCTATCACATCTATTTCTCTGGTAACATCCGCTCTGTAATTCGGCACCAGAAGCTCCAATCCATCAGCTATTTCGTTAAGAGGCTCTATTTCCAAAGATTTCAAAATTTCTTTAACTTTTCCTCTATGGATTTTTATTCCTAAAATTTGATCCAATTTAGAATATCTAAAAATCACATTATGAGGTTTTATTTTTTCAGGATAATGCTCTATATAATCCCCTACCAATGTCGCTCCTGTCAATTCCTGTAACAACTTCACTGCCAAGGAAATAGTAGTTTTAGTATTATTCGGGTCTACTCCTCTCTCAAAACGGAAAGAAGCATCGGTATTCAGTCCGTGGAATTTAGCCCCTTTACGAACAGCAACAGGGTTAAAGTAAGCACTTTCCAAGAAAATAGATTGTGTCTGCTCGGATACTCCGCTGTCCAGCCCACCAAAAACCCCAGCAATACAAAGCGGTTTCTGATTGCCGTCTTTTATCATGATTTCCTCTCCGTTCAGCGTTCTCTCCACTCCATCCAGCGTGGTAAATTTCGTTCCTTTCGGGCTGTTTCCTACCGTTATTTTATTTCCTCCTATTTTATCTAAATCAAAAGCATGAAGCGGCTGTCCATAAGCATGAAGAATGTAGTTGGTAACATCCACCACATTATTTATTGGCGCAAGACCTATCGCTTTTAGTCTGTTTTTCAGCCATTCTGGTGATTCTTCTACTTTTATATTTTTCAAAACAGCACCAATGTATCTCGGCGCCAAATCATTATTTTCTACTTCAACAGAAAAATTATGCTCTCCTTCTGATTCAGCAGAATAAGTTTCCATTTTAACTAGCTTAGAATCAATTCCATTACAAGTCAAAAATGCATGTAAATCTCTCGCTACACCATAGTGCGAAATCGCATCTGTTCTGTTAGGTGTCAGTCCTATTTCATAAACTTCATCTTGCTGAATATCAAAGTAATCCGCTAGAGGTTTTCCTACTTCATAAGTTTCATCCAAAACCATAATTCCATCATGGCTGTTGCCCAAATCTATCTCATCCTCCGCACAAATCATCCCTTCCGAAACCTCACCTCTGATTTTAGTCCTGTTAATCGTAAAAGAACCTCCGTTTTTATCAAACAAAGTTGTCCCTACCACAGCCACCGCAACTATCTGTCCTGCAGCTACATTAGGAGCTCCACAGACAATATTTAGAATTGTAGCATTTCCTACATCTACAGTAGTTTTGCTTAATTTATCGGCGTTTGGATGTTTTTCACAAGTTAAAACCTTACCTACAACGATGCCTTCCAAACTTCCTTTGATAGTTTCAAATTTATCTATTCCCTCTACTTCCAAACCTATATCTGTGAGGTAGGTTCCTATTTTTTCTGAATTTAAATCTGTACTAATGTAATCTTTAAGCCAATTATTCGAAATCTTCATTGAAATATAAATATTAAAAAAGGAGATGCAAAGGTCTTTTACTCTACATCTCGTTTATTTTCATTTTGTTAATTTAAACCTATTACTGGCATTGACAGCATGAGTATTTGCTCTTCCTCATCCAGCCCGTCCGCTGGTTCTACAATCCCTGGTCTATTCGCTTGGGACATTCTCATGATAATATCCTCTGAATCTAAAACCGCTATCATTTCTGTCAGGAATTTTGAACTATATCCTATATTGATATCCTCTCCTGAGTAGTCACATGGTATCTGCATTTCTGCTTTATTCGCATATTCTGTATCTTCTGCATGAAGGTAAAGAATATTCCCAGACAACTTAAATCTCACCTGACTGGTAGATTTGCTGGCAAAAATAGAAGCCCTTTTGATAGAACTTAATAAAAGTGTTCTGTTTATAGTCAGCACATTAGGATTTTCCTTAGGAATTACAGCGTTATAGTTAGGGTATTTTCCATCTATCAAACGACAAATCCACACATGCTCCTTGAAGGAAAACTTCGCCATGTTTTCATTAAACTCTATAACCACCTCATCATCTGAACTTGTCAGAATATTTTTAAAGATGCTCAGTGGTTTTTTAGGCATAATGAACTCCATCGGCTCACTATTTTTAATGTCTGTTCTTTTATAAACTACCAATCTATGAGAATCCGTTGCTACAAAATTAGCCTCCTCTTCTCCAAACTGGAAAAATACTCCTGTCATCACAGGACGAAGCGTATCATTACTTGTCGCGAAAAGCGTTTTAGAAAGAGCTTCTGCAAGAATTCCTGATGAAATAGTAACTTTTTGTGAAGAACTAAATTCTGCCAATTCAGGATATTCCTCTGCATTGTCCAACGCTATGAAATAGTTATCCTTCTCATCTAAAATTTCCAAAAGCCCACCTCCATTTTCATTTGGTTTCACCAAAAAAGTAAGAGGCTGATCACCAAATGTTTTTATCGCATCTTGAAACATCTTAGCAGGAACCGCTATTTTACCATTGCTCTCTGACTTAACCCCCAAAGATGTCAAAAGAGTAGTCTCTCCATCTGATGCTGTGATTTTAAGCAAATTATTTTCTAACTCAAAAAGGAAATTCTCCAATATCGGTCTGGATTGTGAACTAGATATCACACCACTTACCGTATTTAAAGCTTTTTGTAACTCGCCACTTGTGACAATAAATTTCATAATAATAACTAATTGAGCAGACAAAGGTAATAATTTATCAGTAAAAAATAAAATTTATTTAATTTATTTCGGTTTAAAAATCTAAATAGCAGCCCTTTGAGACCGCTATTTAAATATTTAATTTATGAGAACTTGTTTTACTTTTTCTATTTTTGCTTCCAATTCCTTTTTCTTTTCTTCATCAATTATTCCTTTTTCCAAATCAAAATTCTCAGAAAAATTCGGAAGAGAAAAATCCTCTATCACATCCCCTCCATTGTATGGGAACCTTGCCTTTGCGGTTTCCAAGATTGTAAGACCTCCTCTCGGACCTGGAGCCGTAGCAGTGAGGAAAACTTTTTTATCACCGAAAGCACTTCTGTTTGGAATTCTTGATATCCAGTCAAAAATATTTTTGAAAGCTGTAGAATAAGAACCATTATATTCCGCCAACGAAATAATAAGCAAATCCACTCCATCTATCTTCGCCGCAAAATCTTCTGCCAGTTTAGGGACGCCACCGCTTACCTCTCTGTCTATGCTGTAAATAGGCATTTCGTAGTCGTTAATATCAAGAAGTTCTACATCATGCCCTTCAAATTTACTTGAAATATAGGAAACCAACCGTTTATTGATAGAGTTGGAATGATTACTCGCTGCAAATGCTAATATTTTCATATTTTTAATTTTAAAATTTATGAAGCAAAAATATAAGTTTTAATTTTATTGAAAATTGATTTATGTTAATAAAGACAAAAGACCATCAAAAATTGACAGCCTTTTGTTTTAAACTTATGAAAAGATTATTTTATTCATCATCTTCATCGTCTGCTCCTGCAGCACCTGCGTTTTTCATCGCATTTCTAGACATCTTCACAGCTGCGATTACAGCATTGTCTGGATGTAAGAATATGTACGCATCAGTTTTGATGTCTCCCACATAAATTTTGTTACCAATTTTAAGTGGAGTCACATCTACCACGATTTCATCCGGTAAATTAGCAGGAACTGCTTTTAATTTCAGTTTTCTGAATGATTGTCTAAGAACACCACCCGCTACAACACCTTTAGCACGACCTGTAATTTTCACAGGAACTTCCATTACTACTGGTTTGTCAGCACTCAACTGGTAGAAATCCACATGAAGGATTCTGTCTGTAATTGGGTGAAACTGAATGTCTTGTAATACTGCTGGAATAGTCTGTCCACCTACCTCAATAGATACCGTGTGTGCCTCAGGAGTGTAAACCAAGTTTTTGAAAGATTTCTCTTCTGTAGAGAAATGTAATGGTTCTTTACCTCCATAAACAACACAAGGAACTAATTCAGCATCGCGTAGAGCTTTTGTAGATTTTTTACCCACGCTTTCTCTTTTCTGTCCTTGAATTGTAATAGATTTCATTTTATAAAAAATTTAATTATTTTAAAATATAAACTTGTCATTGATGGATTTCTTGTTATGAACAAGATTCATCACATCTGCAAATAACGGGGCGCAAGATAGCACTTTTATTTTAGATGACAAATTATTTTTAAGAGGAATTGAATCTGTGATGATAATTTCCTGCAATTTAGACTTCTCTATATTCTCATAAGCCTTTCCAGAAAGGACTCCGTGAGTAGCGATAGCTCTTACACTTTTAGCTCCTCTCTCCATGATGATATCCGCAGCCTTGCAGAGTGTTCCTGCTGTATCCACCATATCATCCACCAAAATCACATTTCTATCTTCTACATTACCAATGAGGGTCATTTCTGCCACTTCATTCGCTTTCTTTCTCTCTTTGTAGCAAATCGTAACTTCTGCTCCTAAATGGTTTGCATAGTTTTTGGCTCTTTTAGCTCCTCCCATATCAGGCGAGGCTATGGTCAAATTATCCAAATTCAAAGAGTTAATATACTCCACAAAAATAGCAGATGCATAAAGATGGTCTACTGGAATTTCAAAAAAACCTTGAATCTGGTCTGCATGCAGATCCATGGTCATCACTCTAGTTGCTCCCGCTGTTGTCAGAAGATTTGCAACTAGTTTCGCGCCTATCGGAGCTCTCGGTTTGTCTTTCCTGTCTTGTCTTGCCAGACCAAAATATGGAAGAACCACCGTAATGTTCTTTGCAGAAGCTCTTTTAGCCGCATCTATCATAAGGAGAAGCTCTAAAAGATTATCCGCTGGTGGGAATGTAGAACCTATTAAAAAGACCCTTCCGCCTCTTACAGACTGGTCTAAAACAGGCTCAAATTCACCATCACTAAACTCTTGAAAATTGATTTTTCCTAGTTCCTGCCCATAGTAATGAGCAATTTTTTCAGCTAACTGTCTACTGGTTCTAGTGCTGAATAAATAAGATGTTTGAGAAGCCATTGTTTAATTTGAGTTTTTTTGAGAGTTGCAAAGTTAGTAAAAAATAAAACCACTTGAAAAATATCAAGCGGTTTTTATTTAACTTATAAAAAAGTTATGGAAACTTTACTCCCGAATAGTTATTTGGATTCACTTGGCGTAAGTTGGATTTATACTTAGCATTAATAGCTTTGATAAATTCATTAGCAATCACCGCATATCCTTTTCCTGTAAGGTGCACACCATCTAGTGAAAACGAACCTCCTGTAACGAATGTAGTGGAATAGTTCACCCCATTGTACTGGATTCCAGAGTTTTTGCCCAGCTCTACCATTTTAGCATTAGCATCTACGAAAGCCAATCCATAAGCCTCTGCTAAAGCCTTTATTTGAGTATTATAAGCATTAGTCGCTGTCTGAACCTGTGCTACTTCTGATTTCGTCAATACATGTTTATCTTCCAAAGGATAAGTAATTCCTAGTTTATTAAATGGATCAGAAACATTTGCTACATCTGTATTGATAACAGGTTTTGTAGATAATAATATCAAGTCTTCACTTGTAGTGTGACGAACCTGTCCATAAGTAGTCCCAATAAAAGATGCCAAAGCAGCAGAAACACCATTTCTTGTCAAAGCCGCGGTGATTTGAGATGATAAATCAGTCAAATCTTCATCTTTTATTAATAATGGATTTTGCCCAACTACCAATGTTTTCAATCTATCTCCTTGCCCTAAAGCAGTCAAAACAGGTTTTAATTTTCCTACTAACTCAGCATTATAGGTAGCAGCATGAGCTTCATCCAATGGAGCAGCATTATACGGAACCGTTGTAAAGAAAGGAATAGAAGTTACATTCGGAATATTTGCTATCACCCCTTTAGTTGCTCCCACTGATTTCATCCCTTCTAAAACAGCTCTGATAGATCCCGCTAAAACATTAGGGTCTGTGATGTCATTAGAAGAATATGTTGCTGGATTGGTGTTTCCTGTTTGGTTCGTTCCTGCCCCTCCTGAAGTAGCATAAGAAAGCACATCATTATTCCCTATCCAAAGAGAGAAAAATGTAGGATTCTGAGCCTTAGCATCGTCTAAAACACTAGCAGTAGAAGA
>CAUQVP010000057.1:0-11585 GCA_963521545.1 uncultured Flavobacteriaceae bacterium
CACTATCCCATTTTTTGTTCCAGATAAAATTTTTATCTGCTATCTGTTCCCAAAATTTTTCAGGATCATGTACTGACTTTTCGTATTGCTTAAAATAGTCTGGAAGATTGTCTATTATGTACTTACTCATTTATGTAGGAGAATATTAAATAAAAATTAATTCTATATTATTCAAATTTTAAGCCGGCAATTTAAGAAATTTTAATGAAATAAGTCTGAAAAACCATCTATTTTTTTTGAACATTTCTTCCAGCGGAATTTGATTTTCTGAATGACTGATTAAAACTGCAAAGTCAATAAAATCCGTTGTATTTTTTCCTTTAAGTTCAGCTTTATTGCTCTTTTTAAAAAGTTGTTTAACTTCCATCAAATCCGCACCTTTGTGATATGGTGAATTTTCAGCATTAAGCCTAAAAAGCGTAATATCAGAAAGTTTCATTTTCTTTAGTTTTCCAATTCCTTTAAAATACTCTTTCCAATAATCACCAATTCCATATCCCTTTTCTATTGTATAAGTCTTATAATCACCCTGTTTATCATAAATTTTATTCCAAAGAACTTTACTTCTTGTGAGATATCCCATTACACTGACCACCTTATTTCTTTCATAAATATCCTGTTCAATCAATCTTGTGAAAAAAGATGGGTAATGTCCTTCCCTTGCCTTTTGAATATGAAAAAATCCATATTTAAAAAATTGTTTTTTACTCCCTAACTTATATTTTTCTTTCAAATAAATATAATTATCAAAAATTATCTGCTCTCTATCTCTTTTATCATTAAAATTATTCTCAATATTTTTGAGAATAAAATGAAAGTCATCTATATTTTTAATTTTATCTTCAAAAATCCCTTTATTTCTCCGATAACTTTCAATAAACGATTTTAATTGTTTTTCCAAACTCTCGTTATCAATACCAAAATCAGTATTTTCATCAAGAAAAATTTTTTCTAAATAACTTCTTTCTTCCCAATTTTGGATATTTTCTGTGAGGTATAAAATATGTTTTATTGGGAATTTATATTCATTTATCACATCACAACCAAGAATTTGAACTGGATTTTGTGGATATTTTTTATTTAGTTCTCGTAAATTTTTCCAATGATTAAAAGTTTCTATGGTTCCTTCCTGATTTACAATACTTTGGAAAGCCAAAACTAAATCTTTCAACAACTTTTCATCGCCATTTTCTAAATATTTTTGAAAATAAAAAGCCTGACTAAAATTTGTTTCTGGAAAATAATAATCCAAAACACCTTGTCGCTTTAAATCATTGATAATCAATTTTTCAACTTCATATGTTTTCGCACTTCCGTGATATGCACCAAATCCTATAACATCAAAATCCGTCTTAGGAAAACGAAAGTCTGAAGCCAGCATATCAAACCTATTTTCCTTTAAATACGCCTTTTTATCTTGAGCAAATAGGTTTATTGAAATAAAAATAATAAACACCAGCTTTTTCATCTCTATTTTTTGATTTTAAAGATATTATTTTTTCCAAAAAAACAAAATATATTTTTTATTTCGCTTTTGGTTCTATTTTTTTTCTTACCTTTGTAAGAATGAAAAAGCAAGAATTTTTAGAAAGTTTGTTGAGAGCAGATTTCTGCTCAAAAAGATATTTTATTTATTAAAACGAGGCTCGATTGGCTTCGTTTTTTTTATGTTTAAAACTAAAAACTTCATGAACTATGCTGGCAATATCTCATTTTAGTCCCAAGAAAATCGAGCTGATTTTAGACCAAGCTTTGGAAATGGCAAATGGCAAAAAATACACGGCTCAAGACGAAATTTTCGTTTCCAATCTTTTTTTCGAAGACAGCACCCGCACCAAAATAAGCTTCGAAATGGCGGAAAGAAAACTTGGGCTTTCAGTCATTCCTTTTGACACTTCGCAAAGTTCCGTAAATAAAGGCGAAAGCCTCTACGACACCGCGAAGACACTAGAAAGCATCGGGTTAAATATTTTGGTAATTCGCCACGGACAAAACCAATATTACGATGAACTAAAAAACATCAAAATCCCTATTATCAACGCTGGAGACGGCACAGGAAACCACCCGAGCCAGACCATGCTGGATTTGATGACCATAAAACAAGAATTTGGTTCTTTCAAAGACCTAAAAATCGCCATTACAGGAGATGTGAAACACAGCCGCGTTGCCAATTCTGCCTGTGATATTTTGAGAAAATTAGGCTCAAAAGTCTATTTTTCTGGCCCAAGAGAATGGTTTGATGAAGGCAGCCTAATGAACGGAACTTACTTAGAAATCGATGAACTCATTCCAGAAATCGATGTCCTCATGCTCCTAAGAATACAGCACGAAAGACATCACCAAAAAATAAAATATTCTCCAGAAGAATACCTAAGAAAATACGGACTTACCAAAGAGCGAGAAAAGAAAATGAAGCCCAGCGCCATCATCATGCATCCCGCACCAGTAAACAGAAATGTGGAGATAAACTCCGATTTGGTGGAATGCTCCCGCTCCCGAATTTTCAAACAAATGGAAAACGGAGTTTTTGCACGAATGGCTATTTTAAAAAATATCTTGGAACAAAAAGGCTTTACATTCAAAGAAATAAAATAAATAATATGAAAATCATTAAAAACGGAAAAATCCTTGACCAACAAGGGAATTTAGTCCAAAAAGACATTCAGATAGAAAATGGTCTTATCACCAAAATTTCTGAAAACATAGAGAATCCAAACGCCGAAATCATAGATGCCGAAGGGAAATTCATCAGCCCTGGGTTTATCGATGTGCATGTTCATCTCCGTGAACCTGGCGGCGAACACAAAGAGACCATCGCTACAGGCTCCATGGCAGCCGCAAAAGGCGGATATACCACTATCTGCCCGATGCCAAACACCAATCCCGCTCCCGATAGAGCCGAGCGTTTCGATGATTTATTAAAACGAATCCAAAAATCCGCTGTCATAAAAATAAGACCTTATGGAGCTATTACGGAAGACTCCAAAGGTGCAAAACTAACTGATTTTCAAGTTTTAAAAGAAAAAGGAGCTGTAGGATTTACCGATGACGGCGTAGGAATTCAGGAAGCTGGCGTAATGTATGAAGCCATGCAGGAATCCACCAAAGTAAATCTACCCATCGTAGCCCACTGCGAAGACAATTCGCTTATTTTAGGAGGCTGTATTCATGATGGAAAAAAAGCCAAAGAATTAGGATTAAAGGGTATCCCAAGTGTTTGTGAATCAGTGCATATCGCTCGTGATATTTTATTAGCCGAAGCTGCTGGCGCGCATTATCATGTCTGCCATGTTTCCACAAAAGAATCTGTGAGAGTCATCGCCGATGGGAAAAAGGCCGGAATCCGTGTAACTGCCGAAGTTTCGCCGCATCATTTGGTTTTAACCGAAGATGATATTCCTAATGCAGATACCAATTATAAAATGAACCCTCCGCTCCGCGCCAAAGAAGACCAATTAGCTCTAATCAAAGGGCTGGAAGAAGGAATCATCGACTGCATCGCGACCGACCACGCTCCACACACCGAAGATGAAAAAAGCCGAGGAATGTATGATTCGCCTTTTGGAATTGTGGGATTTGAGACCGCTTTTCCTGTCCTGCACACCAGATTTGTAAAAACTGGAAAATGGTCTCTGAAACAGCTCATCGACTGGATGACCATAAAACCAGCCGAGGTTTTTAACCTTGATAAAGTAGCAAAAATAGAAGTTGGCTACCATGCCGACCTGACTTTCATTGACCTTGAAAAAACTGAAAAAGTAGACAAAAACACCTTCGTTTCCAAAGGAAGAAACACGCCTTTTGACGGCTGGGAATGCACAGGCTGGCCAATAGCGACTTTTGTAAACGGAGAAAAAGTTTATTAAAATATGGGATTTCATATCATTAACATAAAAGGAGAAAAAATAGAGCATCAATTCATTGAAAATCAAAATGAATTAATGTATAGAGAAGATATCAAAAGTGATACTATTATATACCAAGGAGAGGAACATTGGACTCCTATTCGAGTTGGAGATTCAGAAATATATAAGAACTATTGTAAAGATTATTTTAGAGCAGGACTAAAGGCTCAAGAATTATTTAAAACTCAAGCTAAAGCTAACGGCTTCATGTTGGAAGAGCTTTATCAGGACAAAGAAAGTTTTCAGCAATATTTAGTTACGCAAGAATTTATAAATATAAAAAGGGGTGATTTTCTGATAAGAAACTTTGGAAATATCGAAATCGATGTAAAGTGTAGAAGTTTTTATGGAAAAAAAGGAAAAGAAACTTTCAATTTCAGATGTGAAGATGTAGAAAAACATCTGAATATGCAAAAACTCACAAACACGCCAGTTGTACTAGCCATTTATAGGAGAAAAGGAAGTGATGTCATAGGAGACGCGCCTTATTTTATATCAATAAATACAATTAATGAACACAAAGAAAATTTTAATATCCATCATGAAGAAAAAGACAATACAGGAAATTGCTATCAAATACCAATTGCTTTAACAATAAATAGTTTTGATTTTATCAGAAACTTTATAATAAACTAATTTTTAACCAAATCATAAAAGAAATTTAACAGTTTATATCATGGAACAACTTAAAAATAACCTCCCAAAAGTAAGTTTATATTGTAGAAGTTTTATTGACAAAGTCACTGCAAAAGCCGCCTACACTATAATTATGAAATATAATGATATAGAAAAATCCTTTTCTGAAAGTTTCAGAAAAAGCACAAACAATCGTTTAGAACTAATGGGGATTATCTCTGGATTCCAAAAATTAAAAAAAACAGCAGACATAACTGTTTATATATCTTATCATTATATTATTGATCCTTTTGAAAAAGACTGGATTAGTAACTGGGTTAAAAATAACTGGATATCAAATAAAAGAAGAATTGCTAATCAAGATTTATGGAAACAATTATTAGATCTTACAAAGGAGCATATTGTTAAATTCGAATATTGTAATAATGAATATATAAAAAAATGCTACACTTTATCTCAGTTAGAAACACAAAAAAATATAGAGTTCAAAATAGATGAAGTTTTTGAAGAAGAATGTAGTCAGGAAATAAGAGAAGATAGAAAAATAAAAATTGATAAAGAAGGAGATTTGTGTAGAAAATGTAGCACACCTGTGGTAAAAAAAACACCCACACAAAAGAAAATAAAGGAAAATCAAATTTACTACTATGAATATATTTTACAATGCCCAAATTGTAGAACAATATTTTTTGTAGAAAGTGCTAAAAGATATTTACAATAAACTTATTCAACTAATAAAAATGAACAAAAAACTCATATTAGAATCAGGAGAAGTTTTCTACGGAGAAGGCTTCGGAGCGGATACAGAGACCAGCGGCGAGGTGGTTTTCAGCACAGGAATGACTGGCTATCAGGAACTCATCTCCGACCCTTCTTTTTGTGGGCAAATCGTCTGTATGACCTATCCACTCATTGGGAATTATGGAATCAATCGTGATGACTACGAAAGCATAGAACCAGCCATCAAAGGACTGATTGTCAAAGAACTCTGTGATATGCCTTCTAACTTCCGTTCCCAACTTACTCTGGATGAACTCTTTAAGAAGAAAAATCTTTCAGGGATTTCAGGAATTGACACCCGAAAACTAACCCGAATTCTCCGAAACAAAGGCGTAACGAAAGGTAAAATCGTCAATGCTGATGCAGATGAACAAAACATCATCAATGAACTGAAAGCCACTATTTTACCTAAAAATCAAATTGAACAAGTTTCCACCAAAACGCCCTATGCCAACCCTGGCAGAGGCTTCAAAGTGGTGCTGATGGACTTTGGTGCAAAACTCGGCATCATCCGTGAATTATCCCAAAGAAACTGCGACATAACGGTAGTTTCCCACGATACCTCAGCCGAAGAAATCCTTCTAATGGCTCCAGATGGTGTCATGCTCTCCAACGGTCCTGGCGACCCTCAGGACATCCCTCACGCACACGAAACCGTGAGAAAACTCCTTGGCAAAGTCCCTATTTTTGGGATTTGTATGGGACATCAGGTAATAGGACTGGCGTGCGGTGCGAAGACTTTTAAACTAAAATTTGGGCACAGAGGAGGCAATCATCCTGTTTTGGATTTAAGAACCAATAAAGTTTCTATCACTTCCCAAAACCACGGCTATGCCATTGACCAAAACAGTCTGAAAGACACAGATTTAGAGGAAACCCACATCGCGCTGAATGACCACACGAATGAAGGAGTCCGCCACAAGAAATACCCTTGTTTCTCTGTCCAATACCATCCAGAGGCAAGCCCAGGCCCAGAAGATGCCAATTATCTTTTTGATGACTTCATCCAAATGATGGAAGATTTTAAAAAAGAGTGCTAATATAAATTATACAAACTACTTTTTACTTATATTTTATTTTTAAATAATCAAAAAACTAAAATTATATGAAAAAATTATTTTTAGCATTATGTATTTTATTGTTTAGTAAAACTTTTGCACAGACAAAAAAACCAGATTTTGTAGGATTTTATAGAGAAAGAGGTGGTATTTTCTACATTAAGGAAGACAAAACTTTTTTAATTGTAGCTTATGCCACCCTCATCACAGGGACTTGGGATGTTAAAGAAATTAAAATTCACACTGATAAAGGGAAAAAATCACAAAAATTTGTGGTACTTACACCCTATCGTCCAGAGTTTCCATTTTCTATTTTTGGAAGAAAAAATCCAGAAATAAAAATAGGCTATCAAATCAAATATGGTGCGGAGTGGATGATTTCGGATGAAGTTTATATTGGGGGTTCTTTGGACAAAATGCAGGCGTTTTTCAATCCTTCACCCAATTGTTTCAAATCCGAATATATTTATAAAAACAATGATTTACCCAAAGAGTTTATTTTAGCCGATTTAAACGAAAATGTCTATTTAGAAAAGGGAAAATATACCAATCTATTTTCTTTCCTTACAGAAGAATACAATGATTTTCTGATAGCACACACACCAGCTGACCAGAATAATTCAATGGTTTATCATTTCCTACTTGGAGCAAATGGGATTGAAGATGAAGATGGCAACCCAATAGAAAAATCCAAAGAAGAAGATTTTGTAGAAGAAGACATTAAATTTTTTAATGAAATCTCCACTAAAAACCCTTATTTAAATGATAATTATCGGCTGAAAACAAAAAATGGAGATATAATTCCAGATACAGAGTTTGAAATCATAGAAATAGAATGCAAAAAATACTATAAAAACAAAAATGATAGTAAAGATTATTACGAACTTTACGATGAAGATGCAGAAAAAATGATGAAGAATAAATACAAAAAAATTCCACTTAAAATTTTACCTTTTAAGAAATTCAAGCCTTTGAAAACCAGCCTATTCCATGCAGAATGTAAAGATGGATATAAAAACAGCAAAAGAAAAATCTATTCAGGGGAATAAAAATCTAAAATACCATGAAAAATATATTATTAATATTAATTTTACTATTCGGTAAAGCATTTTCACAGAAAAAGATACCAGATTTTATAGGATGTTATAGGCATGATAATGGAGCTAATTTTTGTCTCAAAGAAGATAAAACTTTTTTAATCATAGGCTTTGGGACTTTCATTACTGGTACTTGGGAGCTTATGGAAGGTGAAATATTCACCTATAATGAAAAAAAATATAATAAATTTGTAGAGCTTACCCCTTATCGCCCAGAACTTCCATTTTCTGTTTTTGGACGAAAAAATCCCAGCATAAAAACAGGCTATCAAATTAAATACAGTACTACCAACAAAGAGGATATTTCAGATAGTGTTTATATTGGCGGTTCTTTAGACAAGATGCAAGCATTTTTCAATCCTTCTCCCAATTGTTTTAGCGGTGTTGATATTTATAAAGGCAAAAAGCTTCCGAAAGAATTCATCTTGGCTGACTTAAATACTCACGAATTAAGACGCTCTGAACAAAGCAAGGTAAAATACACTGACCTGTTTTCATTTCAAACGGATGGTTATAATGATTTTATAATAGACTATATGCCGGCAGATGATAAAAACTCTGGGATTTTCCGATTTCCAATTGGAGCAAAAGGTATTGAAAATATTGAAGGAGAGGTATTAAGAAAACAAGAGACATTCTCCAAAGATGACCTTGAATTTCTAGAACAAGCCCCCACACGAAATTTCTATTTAAATGAAAACTTTAGAATAGAGCTCATCGATGAAATACTATTCCCAAAAGAATTCTCTTACTCACAAAACGAGCGCCAACTCGATGAGAAGAAGAATGGTAAATACAAAAAAATCCCTCTTAAACGCTCTCCTCTACAAGATTTCAAACCTTTAAAAACAACACTCTTTCACGCCGAATGCGAAGGAGAATCTAAAAATTTAAAAAGAAGAATACGCTAATTTTTAACTAATAACAAATATGAAACGAACAGACATCAAAACTATATTGGTCATAGGCTCCGGCCCTATCATCATAGGGCAGGCAGCGGAATTTGACTACGCAGGGACACAGGCCTGTCTATCCCTAAAAGAGGTAGGATACAGAGTCATCCTCATCAACTCAAATCCTGCCACCATCATGACCGATGCAGAAATCGCCGACAAGGTCTATATAGAACCGATTTCTTTGGAGTTCGTGAGCCAGATTATCCGAAAGGAACGCCCAGATGCTCTTTTGCCTACATTGGGAGGACAGACAGGGCTGAATATGGCGATAGAACTAAAAAAATCAGGGATTTTAGATGAATGTAAAGTGGAAGTTTTAGGGACTAAACTTTCTGCTATCAATCGTGCCGAAGACCGAGATTTATTCCGAGAACTGATGAACGAGCTGGGCGAGCCTGTGCCAGAATCGGACATTGTGAATACATTAGAAAGCGCCCTGAATTTTGCTGACAGAATCGGCTATCCTGTGATTGTGCGTCCTGCCTTTACCCTTGGAGGAACAGGCGGCGGTATCGCTTCTAATGAGCAGGAACTCACCGAAATCGTAGAACTTGGACTAAAACACAGCCCTGTAAATCAGTGCCTTATAGAAAAATCTATCGCAGGATTCAAAGAAATAGAATACGAAGTAATGCGAGATTCTAACGACAACGCCATAGTGGTCTGCAACATGGAAAACATAGACCCTGTGGGCGTACACACTGGCGATTCTATAGTGGTTGCTCCTTCGCAGACCCTCTCTGACAGGGAATATCAGATGCTGCGAAATACTTCGCTGAAAATCATCCGTGCATTAGGAATAGAGGGCGGATGTAATGTACAGCTGGCTCTGGATCCGCATTCGTTTAATTATTATGTAATCGAAGTTAATCCAAGAGTGTCCCGTTCATCCGCTCTGGCGAGTAAAGCTACGGGCTACCCTATTGCTAAAATCGCTGCCAAAATCGCTGTGGGACTGACTTTGGATGAAATCATAAATCCTGTAACTGGCAAAACTTACGCTTGTTTCGAACCTGCTTTGGATTATGTGGTAACCAAATTCCCTCGTTTTCCGTTTGATAAATTCGAAACGGCGGACAGAAGATTATCCACACAGATGAAAGCCACAGGCGAAATCATGGCCATCGGAAGAAACTTTGAAGAATCTCTCCAAAAAGCCATCCGCTCACTGGAAACAGGCATTCAGCATTTGGGATTAAAGGAAAAACAAGCCCTTGCCCTAACCGATGAAGAAATAGAAAGAAGAATAAAAATCTGCGATGACGAGAGGCTTTTCATCATTGGAGAAGCGCTGCGCAGAGGCTACGACTGGAAGAAAATAGTGGATTGGAGCAAAATAGATAAATTCTTCATTTGGAAAATCAAGAAACTCATTGATTTTGAGGCTGAAATAAAAAACAATCCATTTAACAAAGATATTTTAATCAAGGCTAAAAAATTAGGTTTTTCTGACCTTAATTTGGCTCATCTTTGGAACTGCACACAGAGGGAAATTTTTAATTTTAGAAAAGAAAACAGCATCATGCCAGTTTATAAAATGGTGGATACCTGCGCGGCTGAGTTTGAGTCCGAAACGCCTTATTTCTACGGAACTTACGAGGAAGAAAACGAATCCATCGCCAGCGACAAGGAAAAAATCATCGTGCTGGGTTCAGGGCCTATCCGTATCGGGCAGGGCGTGGAGTTTGACTACGCAACGGTGCATTCTGTATGGGCGATTAAGGAAATGGGCTGTGAGGCGATTATCATCAATAATAATCCTGAAACCGTTTCTACGGATTTCTCCATTTCGGATAAATTATATTTCGAGCCGATGACCGAGGAAGATGTGATGAACATCATCGAACTTGAAAAACCAAAAGGCGTGGTGGTGCAGTTCGGCGGACAGACCGCTATCAATTTGGCTGATAAACTGGCTTCCCACGGAGTAAGGATTTTAGGAACTTCGTTAGAAGATCTGGACAGAGCCGAAAACCGAGATAAATTCGAGAAAGCTCTGCAAGATTTGGGTATTCCTCAGCCGAAAGGAAAAACTTCCACTTCAAAAGAAGAGGCCATAAAAATTGCCAATGAAATCGGCTATCCTGTGCTTGTCCGCCCAAGCTATGTTTTGGGAGGAAGAGCTATGGAAATCGTTTATACAGAGGAAGAACTCGCTCATTACATGGAGAATGCTGTAGAGGCAAGCCCTGAACATCCTGTGCTGATTGACCGATATCTAACTGGGAAAGAAGTGGAAGTAGATGCTATTTCTGATGGCGAAACCACCATAATCCCTGGAATTATGGAACATATCGAACGGGCGGGCGTGCATTCGGGAGATTCTATCGCGGTGTACCCTCCTCAAAATCTGACACAAAAACAAATGGACACACTCTCTGACTACACACAGAGACTTGCCAAAGGACTGAATATCATTGGCTTGATGAACATTCAATATGTAATCTCTGATGGAGAAGTATTTGTCATAGAGGTCAATCCTCGCTCGTCCAGAACTGTTCCGTTTTTGTCCAAAATCACTAGCGTTCCGATGGCAAAATTAGCCACAAAAGCCATTCTCGGAGCGAAATTAAAAGATTTGAGCTATCAAAACGGGCTTATTCCTAACAAACAAGGCGTTTATGTGAAAGTTCCTGTTTTTAGTTTTAGTAAATTGTCCAAAGTGGATATTTCCCTCGGCCCTGAAATGAAATCCACAGGAGAAGTGATGGGCAAAGACCAAACCCTCGAAAAAGCCCTATATAAAGGACTTATCGGCGCTGGAAGAAAAGTTCCTACCCATGGAGCGATTCTCTTCACGGTTTCTGACAAAGACAAAGCCGAAGCCGTGGGACTTGCGAAAAGATTTAGCGATATAGGTTTCAGAATATGGGCTACGGAAGGGACAGCGAAATTCTTCGAACAACATGGCGTAAAAACCAAAATAGGCTACAAAATAGGCGAAGAAGATGTAAACCTGATAGACCTCATCCACAAAGGAAAAGTGCAATATGTGGTAAATACCACCACCAAAGGGAAACAATCTGAGCGGGATGGCTTCCAAATTCGCCGTATGTCAGTAGAAAACGGAGTTCCATGCCTTACCTCTATGGATACCGTAGAAGCCATTCTAAAAGTGCTGGAATCCCTTACTTTTAGCATAGATGCGATGTA
>CAUQVP010000058.1:0-11566 GCA_963521545.1 uncultured Flavobacteriaceae bacterium
TTTTGGATTTATCTACTCCCATAGAATATCTAAAAGGCATCGGCCCTGAACGCTCCAAACTGATTAAAAATGTTTTGGGAATTTCTACCGTGGAGGATTTCCTCTATTTCTTCCCTCTGCGGTATTTGGATAAAAGCAAAATCTACCAAGTAGCAGATTTAAAGGAAGAAAATGTAGAAATCCAGCTGAAAGGAAGGATTTATGATTTAAAAGAAATCACCTACGGAAGAGGACAAAAAAGACTCTCCGCGAAGTTCCGCGATGAGACAGGCGCTTTGGATTTGGTTTGGTTCCAATACTCCCAGTGGCTGAAAGACCAGATTCCACTCAATAAAGAGCTCTACATCTTTGGGAGGGTCAGCCTCTTCGGACAGCAGTTTTCTATGGCGCATCCAGAGATAGAACTGGAAGAAAAACGAGAGAAAGAACTCAGACTTCGCCCTATCTATCCGAGCAGTGAGAAAATCACAAAACGAGGGCTCAATCAAAAATTTTTCCAAGGCATCCAAGCGCATATTCTTGGGCATGTCACGGGACTTGTGCAGGAAAATTTACCACAAAGCCTCCTCCAGTCACTCAAACTTATGGGAAGGCAGGAAGCCTTTGTCAATATTCATTTTCCCAAAGACACTTCGGCATTTGAACAGGCGGACAGACGGCTGAAATTCGAGGAAGCTTTCTTCTTCCAGCTCGGCTACGCTTTGAAAAAACAATACAACAAGACTTCGGCAGTGGGAAATCCTTTCCCTTTGGTGGGCGATTTTTTCAATGATTTTTATCAAAACAGACTGCCTTTTGAGCTTACCAATGCCCAAAAAAGAGTTTTAAAAGAAATCCGAAACGACATGAGGCTCCCTATACAGATGAACCGCCTTCTGCAGGGAGATGTAGGCTCAGGGAAAACCATGGTGGCGCTGCTTTCGATGCTGATAGCGATAGACAACGGCTTCCAAAGCTGCATGATGGCTCCTACGGAAATCTTGGCGCAGCAGCATTTCAACAGCCTTTCCGAGGCGCTTTTCGGAACGGGCGTAAACATCAGACTTTTAACAGGTTCTACCAAAGCTGCTGAACGAAAAATCATTCACTCAGAACTGGAAAACGGAACTCTTCATATTTTGGTCGGCACCCATGCCGTGCTGGAAGACAAGGTTAAATTCAAAAACCTCGGCCTTGCCATCATCGATGAACAGCACCGTTTCGGAGTGGAACAAAGGGCAAAACTTTGGATGAAAAACAAAATTCCGCCGCATATTCTCATCATGACTGCCACGCCTATTCCAAGAACGCTGGCGATGAGTTTTTACTCGGATCTGGATGTTTCCGTGATAGATGAACTTCCGATGGGAAGAAAGCCCATCATCACAGCTCATCGGCGAGAAAAGGACAGAAACTCTGTATTTCGTTTTGCCAAAGATGAAATCGATAAGGGCAGACAGGTCTATTTCGTTTATCCTTTGATTGAGGAAAGTGAGGCTTTGGATTATGAAAACTTGATGGGCGGTTTTGAGCGGGTTTCCGAGGCGTTCCCTTACCCAGACTATGCCGTTACCATGCTTCACGGAAAGATGAAACCACAGGAAAAAGACGAGGCGATGCAGTATTTCGCTTCAGGGAAGGCAAATATCATGGTCGCTACTACGGTGATAGAAGTCGGCGTGAATGTTCCCAATGCCTCAGTGATGATTATAGAAAGCGCCGAGCGTTTCGGTCTTTCCCAGCTTCACCAGCTAAGAGGAAGAGTGGGAAGAGGCGCCGAACAGAGCTACTGCATCCTGATGACCTCGGATAAAATGTCCTCCGACAGCCGAACCCGAATAAAAACCATGTGCGAGACCAACGACGGCTTTAAGATTTCCGAAGTGGATATGAAACTCCGCGGGCCAGGCGATATCCTCGGCACCCAGCAAAGCGGCGTGGTGGATTTCAAACGGCTGGACTTAGCCCAAGATGGGCACATCATCAAGGCAGCAAAGGACACCGTAGAGGCGCTCCTCCGCATAGACCCTTCGCTCCAGCAGGAACAGCACCAAGCCCTGAAAAACTACTACATAAAACAATACAAAGGCAAAAACAAATGGGGAAGAATTAGTTAATGGAATAAAAAAAAATTAGATTTAAAAATGAAAAAAAACATCAAACTTATAGCACCGCAATGGATAGAATACCCTGCCCTTTCTGAGTTTTCTATGGGCTGGCGTATGGGCGCTGGCGAAGATTATAAATGTGATTTTTGGAATTGGTATGAAACTCTCTCGCCTGAACAACAGCGAGAGTACCAAACGCTTTTCCCTTATCCTTGCTTCTGGCATTATAACAACTGGGCTGTGAATGATTTAGAAATAGAAGACAGGCTGGATGATGAAGAAGACTATTATTATGAGGGTGTTCCGCTTTGGCAACCTAAAGGCGCTTATAAATATTCTAAAGCAACCTTTATCAATTCACCAAAAAAACTCAAATTCGTCTTCTTTTGGAAACCCAATGCCAATGCCGTAGATGAGTCTTGTTTAGGGCAGTGGCAGCCTTCGCCTTTTCGTGTAGATGGCGATAAATATTCCTGTGCTGAGCAGTATATGATGGCTGAAAAAGCCCGTTTATTTGAGGATGAAGAGGTGAGGGAAGAAATAATGAACACTTCTGACCCAAAACTAATGAAGGCTCTGGGCAGAAAGGTCCGGAATTTCAATCCTGAAATATGGGATAAAGCCAAATACAGCATCGTGCTCAATGGGAATTACTACAAATTTACCCAAAACAAAGAAATGATGGACTTTCTGCTTTCTACGGGTGATAAAATACTAGTAGAAGCCAGTCCACTCGATACCATTTGGGGGATAGGCTTTGGCAAAGAGAATGAAAAAGCTCATAACATCGCTTCGTGGCGTGGTCAAAACCTTTTGGGATTTGCCCTGATGGAAGTGAGGGATGAAATTAGAAAAGTATATCAGAATGTACATCTTTTAAAATAATGAAAGAATTACTTACGCCAGAGGCGCTACTGACTAATTTCAAAGATGCGCGAACTCTTACCCGAAAGGTCATTGAGGCTTTCCCTGAGAAAGACTTTTTTGAATTTAGCATCGCAAATTTGCGCCCGTTTTCACAAATGGTAAAGGAGTTTTTGATGATTACTGACTATATTTTCACAGAAACACTTCACGAAAAACATACCTCTTTTTGTAATGAGGGACAGTTTCCTACTACCAAAGAAGGCGTATTAGCTCTGTGGGACAAGGCTACTGAAATTATCGATAGTGAATGGAAAGAAATAGAAGATTACACCCAGCCACTTACTATTTATCAAATGACTTTTAGCTTTGCTCAGTGGATACTTTACGCCATCGAAAACGAGACACATCACCGCGGACAGGGCTATACCTACCTTAGAACCTTGCAAATAGACCCTCCTTACTTCTGGGGAAGGGAAAGTTTTCAATAATAATCAATACCTAATGAACACAGAAAACATTATAAAAGAAATCTTAACTGGGATAGAAGATGCCTTTAACGAGCTAGACTTACCCAAAAAACCCTATGGAAGAAATGAACTTTGGGAGGGAATTACTAATTATTTCAAAATCAAACAATTAAGGGACAAAATAGAGTTTTATAATAGTGATTACGACTACACTTCGGAGTATATCACCATCGCAGGATTTCACGAAATCCCTCAGGAAACCGTGGAAAATACTATCATTCCTGCTTTAGAAGAACAACTTACCCAAATGTTCTTTAATACTGATTTTTATTATCGTTTTGAATACAAACTTACCTTAGTGTTTGAATTTCAGTTTGGTCTGGGTCGCCACATTCAAAAAAAACTGCACCTAGAAAACCCTGAACGCAAAGCTGAACTTAAACAGCGCTTAGACACTTATGTACAAAAAGTTATCTATGATGCTACGGACAAAATGAAAGAAAAAGAAATCCATAGTTTCTTTGACAAACTCTTTGATTTTGAACTCAATGGTTATAGCGAAAACAAGGTGATTGAAATCTTGGAAAAAGGCTTTTCACTCATAGATCCTAAATGGAAAAAGACAATGGAAGAATATCGGTTTGGGTTGCACTACCACACCAATGAGTGGAAAGAAGCTGTCTTTATGCCTTTGTATTATAATGTTAAAGGAGAAGATTGGTCAAAAGAATATACGCTCAAAAAAGATTTGGAGGTAAAAAATGTAGACCAAGCCAAACTAAATCTATTTGTACAACAAGCCCTTTGGAACATTAAACACCAACGATACAGCTGGGATGTGAGGTTTGCTTGTGAGGATTTGGAGCGTGCAGCCAAGGAATTAGGTTCTGAAAAAGCGGCTATGTATCTCAAAAAAGGTACAGGAAACCTGCCTGAAAACATCATTCACTACAAGGATAGCAATATAGAATGCGATGCCAATGATGTCTTTGCTGAAATCAGTGTGAAAATCAAGCAAGAATCAGCTGCGGTTTACGATAAAGCACTGGATTTCATCATCGCTCTTTTGAAAACGGACTTCCCAAGAAGTTATCAAATTAAACTCAGTTCCAAAGCACCTAAGCAGTTTTTGGATATCAAAGGAATTGCTAAATCATCTACTCATCGTTTCTTTGCACAAGCGCTCCAATACGAAGAATTACACTCTAAACTCGTAACTTATGCTGAGGTGGCTATGAAAGAATTTCAGTGGTATAACGATGTAGAAGAAGGCGAAAAAAGCTGTATGCCTGGCAGTTATGTAGTCTTTGGTTTAGGCTTGATAAGTGAAGAATATTTTCCTTTGATAAGTAAGTATTTTGAGCTATTGGATGATGAGCATCAGATGGTGCATAAATACTTCGTAAGCGCCCTGATTGACCGTTATGGAGTGAATGAAAATTCCTTACCACTTATCTGTCAAGGGATTACCTCCACTCAGTTTGATATGGTATTCAAGAATTTAGCAAAAGAAATGGAAAATCCAGAGAAAAAACAGCTTTTAATCAATTTTCTCAAAGAAAAAGAAGCGTTTTTTGCTTCTAAAGAGGAAGCCTACAACTTTTACAAATTCTATGAAGAACAGATTTACTATGCTATCTATGGCAAGCAATGGAAGAAAAAGATATAAAATAAGACATGAATAAACCACTAGAGAGCATCACTCATAAAGAATTTCTAAAGCTGACTGAACGCCTCAAAAACCTACAAGAATTCACCTTTTTAGAATACATAATAGCACCCGAAGCGGATATTTTTTATTTCAATTTCATGGAAAAAACCTTGAAAATCAAATGGGATTTGGATTATGGTCTTTTTCTAGAAACAGAAGCGCTCTCTACAGCGGACAGAGATTTATTTTTAAATATTTTAAATAAAGAAATTTTATTTCTGATTTAACCATTTTTTATAAGCTTCTCTCAGCGCTTGTGCTTGCGCATTGTGAGGGCTTAGCGTACTCATATCATCATAATACTGGAAAGAGACAGCTTTACTTACCTTAGGAAGCGCTGTTTCTATGGAAAGTTGTTGTTTCACCCTGTCAAAGGATGCAGGCGTAAAAGGATACTCCCCCGTAGGTGAATAAAAGGTTTCCAAATCAGTCCAGAAAGCTCCTTTGTAGTTTTTGTTTTCTTCAAAAAGTCCTTTTTGAGCACTTTGATAATAAGTATTCAATTGGTCAAGCGTTACATGCTTTGCTCCTACCCCATCTTGTAACATAATGATTTGCAGGTGGCTTTTTCCAAGTTCTGCCATAAAATGTTGTAATTGGTTTGGAGAAGTAAGTTTGCTATTCCAAAAAGCCGCTATAGAAACAGGCTTGCCGCCCCAACTGTGAAGTGCATCAGCAATAGGATTTACAAACACATCCCTAAAAAGCGCTATTTTTTCATCAGAACCATAGGCATAAGGCTCTGGTTCGTGAGGGATATACCATCCCTTGAAAGCAGGATGATTCCCGAACTTTGAATTAATTTCTCTAGCCAATTCTATACATCGCTGGGCATTAAGCTGAAGCCAAGCCCTGTTTGTTTGGTTTTGCCAATAAGTCTCATCAAAGTGAAGCCCTATATGCACTTCTATACCTTGCTTTTGTGCTGCCTCAAAGAGTTGTGCCAAGGTATGACGGCTCTTCTGAGAAGTGAAATTATTGGCTGAATCAAACCAAGTAATATCGTTATACGCATTCTTGAAAGCGGTATATTGCACTATTACTGTATTGATTTTTAATTCTTTAAGTTCAGAGAAAAACTTTTCCCATTGAGAAGCTGTCCAATCATTTTTACCAAAAAGCTGGACAAAAGTTCCTGTAAGATATGGTGTCTCTTTATTAATAGAGGATGTTTGCTCTTCTGTACTGGCTCTATTACAAGCACTTAGCAGCAGGATACTACTTAGGATTAAGGATAAAAACTTCTTCATGAGTACAAATGTAAGGATTAATTTTTAATGCTCAATACATAATGACAACGCGACTATTTCAATTTCATGGAAAAACTGCGAAAATCAAATGAGAATATTAAATCTATGAATTGACAGGCGAAAAATAATTATCTTTGTTTTAAATCAGCTCTAAATGAAAAAACACATTATCTATTTCATTATCATTATTTTCTGTCTGCCTAATGTTTTTGTTCTTTATAAAACCTTTGACATGTTAAACCATCTTGACTCTTTAGAAAAGAAAACTGGCTGGGTGAAGGGATGTCATTATTGGGGAAAGAGAAATCTGGATATTTATCTGGCTTCAGAACAAGAAGTAAAACAAATGAAAGAGCCTAGCAGAGAGGGCAAAGCGGACATTTATCTCAGGGTAAAGAAATTCTCCTTCATCGACCTGCCTGAAATAAAATTTAGAGACAAAATAACTTATTATGAAATAGAAGATGATTTTGTTTACAAGACAAGTTTTTCCAGCAAACCTAAGATTATAGGAGTTGCTGCTGAAGGAAATTCTGTAAGCCGCTATCATCTCTTTGTAGAAATTATGGATTTTTATCAAAATTTGGTTTACTTTGCTGTATTTGTGTTAAATCTGCTTGTGGGAAAATATTACGAAAAAATTTTCAAGACTGAAAAAGACTTATCACTGATATTTGTTCCTATTTTATTCTATATTATTATCTTCATTATCACATAATTTCTTATCTTTGGATAGAAATATTAAGTTGATAATTTTAAAATATTTCCAAAATGAAAGAGCGATACGAAAATATCCGTGAGATGAACGAAATCTTAATGAAAGTAGAAAATATTCTCACCAAAGCTGAAGAGGTCTTGAAAGAATGGAAAGCTGTCCAACCAGACTATGACAGACTCGTGGCATACTACGACAGTGAACAATGGCGCAAAGACTATTTCGATAGTAATGATGGCAAAATCCCTGATGAGGTACCTCAGTGGGTGCTTACCCAAGATGCAATTTTTGATGCCATAGGTACTCAATTCTACCTCGCTGATGAATTCCAAACCCTCCTAAAAACCATCAAAAACAAAGAATGGAAAAAATAGATTTCACTGCAAAATATAAATTTTAACACTTTAAAATACAAATATTTTTTTGTTTTTAACATTTTTTTTATAACTTTGCCGATTGAAGTTAGTGTGTAAAAAATACAAATTTTAGAGATATGAAAAGAAAAATATTTACTTTAGGCCTATTGTCTCTTGCTTTTTCAGCAAATGCACAGTCATTGTTAGGTGTTCAAGACCAAGCTAGTCTTCATATAAAAGAAGATGCTCTTATCTATAGTGGTGGAGAGTTGAAAACTGTTGCTGATGGCATGATAGATAATTTTGGTAATGTAATGATTGTAGGTGGTGGTTTTAAGACTGTCACTTCTGCTACAAACAATACCCCAAAAACAACAGGTGGAAACTTCATCCTTCGTCTTTGGTCTAACGCTACAACAAATGGCAGCATTGTTAATGGTGGAACTGTCATTAAATATGGACAGCTTTATATTGACAATCAAACTCCGCAAACTCAGGTTACAGGAATTGTAGATAAAGAATACAAGGATAATGCACATGGTGCTTATCAACAAATGGGAATTCCTTTCTATAAGAAAACTTTTGCTAGTTTATCTTCAGAATTAAACGCAAACCTAAGTGGAAAAAGATGGAATAGAACAGGGGTTTTAGTGTGGAATAACCGTAAAGTAAGATTTGATAATTTTAATCCATCTGACAATACTACTGATATTAAATTGGCAGGACATGCTGTAGAAAATAATGGAGCTACAAGTTATTATGCCATAGGTTCTAGATTTTTCAATGCTTTTACAGGAGGAACACCTAACACTCTATCTACAAATGTTTATACTATAAAAGGGGTGCCTTTTGCAGGTAGCATTACAGCTGCACTAACTGGGGCTGGAGATGGTATTGATTTTGGTACAGGTGGTAAAAATACTAATTACTATAAAGAACAATATAATTCATATTTAGGAGACCATTGGGAACACTCTAGTAGTCCATGGACTGGTAATTATGGTAAAAACATATACCAATTTGGTAATCCTTACCTAACAAATATTAACCTTAAATATATTGGTACTATTATAGATAATTTAATGGGAGTTCGTGTCGACCCTAGCACTTCTGTAAAAGCAACTGGAGCAGAGACTGGTGGTGTATATGTATCTTATAATAATGATGGGGTTGCTATAGGAGATGTTAAACAAGTTATCGTGAGACCGATGGGGACTTTTGAAATAAAATTATCTGGACCTAGTGTTAGGGTTTTAGATTTTGGTCAATTAAGAAAGTTCGCATATGAGGCAAACACAAGTAACACATCTACATATAATGGTGGGGTTACGGTACAGTCTAAATCTTCAAATAAAGAAGTTTCTCTTTCTGAATTGGCTGAATTGAGTACAAATTCTACAGTAAAAATAGGTAATGCTAAATTATCCAATTCTTCTGTTAAGCAGTTAGGGGTAATTGCATTAGATGCTGATGGAAAAGAATTAGGAAGAACATATTATGTAGTATATGCTGATGGTGTCTCTGGACAGCCAACTAAGTTTTCTTCTCAGGTGACTGCTAATAGTAAAACAATTATTGGTACTTTTGAAGAATCTAAAAAAGGAGGGGTAGATGAAGATTTGATTAACTCATATTGGTTGTATATCAATGAAGCTAATGAAAATGATTTCAAAGGGAAAGAAGTCCCTATGAGAATATATAGTTCTGATGTTAAATCTTTAGCATTTGAAATATTAGAAAACGCGGAAGATATTGCTGATGGACAAGAAAGATTATCATCTGGTGAAAGCTTCTATATTTTTGATGGGAAAAAGCATGTGTTAATTGGAAACAACAAAAAGATTTCTGTATCGTCAGATGCTAATTTTGGACTTTATTATGGTAAACCAGCAGAGTTAGTTTCTCAATCTCAAAAGAACGCTATTACTGCTATCCAAAAACCATCTGCTACTATTTTAGCATATGATGAAAGTATAGCGGCTCATAAGATATTATTCGATCCTGAATGGAAAAAAGCAACAGTTCAAGTTTTTGATCTTTCTGGTAGATTAATCTTCTCACAAGCTAATGTAGATGCTACTAAAGGAGAGTTTGTAGTAAACTTACCAAGTGCTGTAAGAGGAACTTATGTAGTAACTGCAGTATCTGAAACTGGTAAGAAGTTTTCTCAAAAAGTTATAAAATAATAAAATTATATAGAAATGAAGAATTTGAGTAAATTCATTTTGAATAATGTAAAGATATTTTTTCTAATATCGTTCTCTTTATTATCAAGAGGTCTTTATGGACAAGAAGGAGGAGGTGCTATACCTCCACCACCAACAGCACCCATGGGGGGAACTAACCCAGGTACTGCAGTTCCTATAGATATGTATGAAGGAATCTTGCTTACCATAGCTGTATTGATGGTTATTGGTATATACTATTATTCAAAAAATAAAAAAGAAGTATATAAATAAAGTACTATAAAAACTCCTAGAAATTTTCTAGGGGTTTTAACTTTTTACATTATGAAAAAAATATCGATATTATCTGCTTTGCTGGGTATTAGTTTTTTATCCGCTCAATTTAAAATAAATATAGAGGCTGCTGATTCTTTCAGTCAAAAAACAGCAACTGTTTCTACCTTAGAAGGAGCAAAATACATTCCTTTAAAAGAGGTTAATAAGAAAAATGGAAAATGGATAATAGATGTTCCTAAAAATTATATGGGAATGATGAGAGTCTATTTCCCAGAAAACGGAAAAACTGTAAATTTAATCTCAGAAAATAAAGATGTGGTTATAAAACTTACCACAAATGGAAGTATAATTTCAAAAATAGATTTTCTGGATGAGTCTAACCAAAAGATGACTCACATGATGCAAATTCAAAGAAAAAAAAGTCAGGTGCTTCCTGTATTGCTTGAAATGAAGAAGTTATACAATGATGGCAGCGCTTTTGATAAAGCTTTGGGTAGTGAAATTCATCTTTTAGAGAATAGTAATGTAGCAATAAACAACCACCCTTTTATTCAATATTATCTAGATAATAGTAAATTCACAGGAGGTCAAGAGGATTCAAACATCAGCACAGAAGAGTACATACAGTTTTTTGCGAATTCTGGCTCAATGCTGGAAACCTCTTCCCTATTAAGACCGGCATTAGTAGGTTTTCTAAGAAAGACTTCACCAGAAACAATAGACAGCGAAGTTGATAAATTGCTTGAAAAAGTAAATTTAAAAACATCAAGAGGACAAATTATTTTAGCTGAATTATTATCTATTTTTGAAATCTATGAACTAGAAAAACAAAAGGAAAAATATTTCAATCTGGCTTCTAGTCTGAATTATGATGTGAATAGTCAATTAAAAAGCATTGTAAAAGCCATTAAAAACACCTCCATTGGAGCGGTATTACCAGACTATTCATTCACATCTAATGTCACGAATACAAAATCAAAAAAAATCAGCGGAGTGAAGGCTGATAAAAAAGTGGTATTGTTCTGGTCTTCGACTTGTTCACATTGTTTGAAAGAGCTTCCTATTATTTCTGAAAATTATCAAAAATTAAAGGAAAAAAATATTGAAGTTATTGCATTTGCTTTGGATTCAGATTCAAAATCGTATAAAGAAACAATAGCTTCGCTACCATGGATAAATGACACTGAGCTGAAAGGATGGCAGAGCAGCTACACAGAAACTTACAATGTGCGCGCTACGCCGACATATTTTGTCTTGGACAAAAATGGTAAGATAATAGAAAAACCAACTAATTTTTCTGCATTTTTATCAACATTAGAATAAAATAATTTGGTGGTATGAAAATATTTCGTATTTTTGCACCACCAAAATGGCGAGGTAGCTCAGGTGGTTAGAGCGTTGGATTCATAACCCAAAGGTCACGGGTTCAAGTCCCGTCTTCGCTACAACAACATCTGTAATTCAATAGTTTATAGATGAAAGGGACTAAAATAGGGACTTTACAAAAATTGTAAAGTCCCTATTTCTATAAAATAAATGGTATAGAGCATCTCAACTCACTTGTAAAAAATAATACAAGGTTTTCCCCTACCTGTGAAAAATAAGACAGAGCTTCCCCCATTTACCTGTAAAAAATAATGCAAGGTTTTCT
>CAUQVP010000059.1:0-11472 GCA_963521545.1 uncultured Flavobacteriaceae bacterium
TTTCATTTACATTCCCAGACTTTTTCTTACTCTTTGGAGAGTTTCTTGGGCTACTTTTTTGGTTTTTTCGGCTCCTTCTTGTAGTTTTTTCTCCAATTCAGGAAGATTGTCCATATAATAAGCAAAGATTTCTCTTTCCTTGGCATAAGTTTCCAAAATCAAATTCAGCAATTCCGTTTTCGCGTGTCCATATCCGAAATTTCCTGCAAGATATTTCTCTCTCAATGCTTGGGTTTTGTCCTCTGTCGCAATGAGTGAATATATCATAAAAACCTTACAAGTATCTGGATTTTTCGGTTCTTCCAGCGGTGTAGAATCTGTCTCTATAGACATTACTTGTTTCTTCAGTTCCTTTTCTGGAAGAAATATATTGATGATATTTCCTCTTGATTTGGACATTTTATTCCCGTCTGTTCCTGGAACATATTTCGTGTTTTCCTGCAATTCTGCCTGTGGAAGCACGAAAACCTCACCCATTTGGTTATTAAACCTCGCTCCTACATCTCTCGCCATTTCCAAATGCTGAAGCTGGTCTTTTCCCACAGGAACCACCTCGGCATCATAGAGCAGAATATCCGCTGCCATGAGCATAGGATAGGTAAAAAGTCCTACATTCACATCTGCCAGTCTGTACGCCTTATCCTTGAACGAATGAGCCAAAGTAAGCCTTTGATAAGGGAAGAAACAAGACAAATACCAAGAAAGTTCACAGGTTTCTGGAATGTCGCTTTGTCTGTAGAAATAAGTTTTCTCTGTATCCAGCCCAAAAGCCAGCCACGCCGCAGCGATTTCATAAGTATTTTTTTTCAGCACCTCAGCATCTTTTATCTGCGTGAGAGTGTGCATATTAGCGATGAACAAGAAAGACTCGTTCTCTGTTTTTTTAGATAATTCTATGGCTGGAACGATTGCCCCCAAAATATTCCCTAAATGCGGCGTTCCTGTAGCCTGTATTCCTGTAAGAATTCTTGACATGATTTGATTTTTTATTTTTAAACAAAATTAAATTTCACATTTTAAAACCTGCTGTACATTTTTATGAATCTCATTTTCAAGGACTTCTATTGGCATTTCTTTGATTTCGGCAAGTTTCAGATAAACCTCATCGATAGGCTCTTCTGCTGTATCCGTTTCCAAAAAAATCCTATCCAAAGGTGCGTTCCGCGCAGTTTCCTGCAAAGATAAGTTATAAAGCAGTGCTTTCCCAAAAGACAAATAAAAGCCTTTGCTCAAAAGCTCTTCGGCGGTTTCCTTTTTCTTATTAAATCCATGCACGATGAGCGGCACTTTTGCGATTTTCTGAAACCTCAGCAACTGAGAAAAACGCCGAACACAATGCACCACTACGGGTTTTTGGATTTCATTCGCCCAGAGAATCTGCTGTTCAAAGATTTGTTCCTGCAAACTCTCATCCACCGAGACCAGCCCATCCAGTCCGCATTCGCCTATCGCAAGGCAGTTTGGGCGCTGGGAGATTTCTTTTATTTTATCTAAACTCTGTTTGTAATTTTCATCGATTTTATTTGGATGAAGTCCTACTGAAAAATAATTTTCTGGAATTTCTTCCGTGAAATCCAAGTTATAAATTCCGCATTCTCTCCCACGAAAATGATGATGAAAATCAAAAAACATACAGCTCTTTTTATTCTTTTCTTTCTTCTTTGGACAAATAGAATTTAGGCATTTCCCACTGATATCTCACCGCGAGAGTTCTCACTGCTACAATCAGCAAAATAGTAGAAACATGCACCATAATATATGGCATAGAAGTGTATCTATACAAGACTAAAAACAAAACTCCACCCACAATACACGCCGTAGCGTAGATTTCTTTTCTCAAAACCAAAGGAATTCTATTGAGCAAAATATCTCTAAAAATACCGCCGAAACAACCAGTAATAACTCCCAATGTGAGAGAAATAATCGTCCCATGCTCGGCATTCAGCCCTTTCTGAATTCCCATAATGGTAAAAAGCCCAAGCCCAAAGCTGTCAAAAATAAACAATGGTGTTTCGAATTTTTTCTCAAAAACCTTTACCAGCATCGCAAAAATACTTGCCAAAAAAACCACCGTGCAGCTGAACATATCTTTCATCCAGAAGACAGGGACTTCCAGCAGTAAATCCCGCAAAGTCCCTCCACCAAAGGAAGTAACGAAAGATACTATAAGCACACCAAAAGGGTCTAATCTTTTCTCTATCGCCGCGAAAGCCCCAGACATCGAGAAAGAGACCAACCCCAAAAGTTCAATTACGAAATTAAAATTTTCATACAACATAAATCAACATTTTATTTTTAAAACAATAACCACACAAAACGAGTCCGTGTGGCAAAAATCAAGTTTCTATGACCGACCTTCTTCCTACACCCTCACTGCATCTGGAACGAACAAAGTATAGTCGCCACCCAGCGAAATAATCTCCCTGACACTGCTGCTGCTGATGAACGACTTAGCCGAAGAAGTCAGCAGGAAGATCGTTTCTATCTTGTTCTCCAAAGTAAGCGTCCTATTGATATGCACGATGGCTTTTTCAAACTCAAAGTCAGCAGGATTTCTCAGCCCTCTGATGATGAAATTCACATTTCTCTTTCGGCAGTAGTCCACCGTAAGCCCCTCAAAAGAGTCAATCTCCACATTAGGAAAATCCTTAAAAGTATTTCTCAAAAATTCTTTTCTCTGCTCCAGAGAAAACATATATTTTTTCTGCACATTATGCCCGATGGCGATGATGATTTTATCAAAAAGCTTCGTCGCCCTTTCTACAATATCATAATGTCCCAAGGTAACAGGGTCAAAAGACCCAGGGAATACCGCTGTTTTCATTGTTTATTTTTAGTTTTCTTAAATATTATTCACTTCCCTTATAGCTTTCATTAGCAAAATCAATATTTCTGCATGGATACCAGCCCACCATCATATCCATCACTTCTTCCAAAGTCTCTATAAGGTGCTCCTCTATCCCATCATTCTGTAATTCAATATCACTTTCGAGGTATATTCGATAGATTTCCTTCTCTGAAAACCCTTCCGCATACAACCACAATGCAAAGTTCCTGAGTTTTTCCACTGCATCCTGCTCAAAGAGAAGTCGTTTTATCTTTTCTTTTGCTTCATCTCTCTTTTGCGTTTCGTTATCCATCATCATTATTTATTTCCTCAGCGTTTTCTATCGAGTTTGATTTGATTTTTCGTAAAACTGCTTCAAATTATCCAAATTCACACTGCAGTCTTTATTAAAAACATTATTGGCTACTAAGTTTTCCATCAAACGGGTTGCTCCAGTTACTTTTGGGTTTCTGTAAGCTTTTTTACCAATGATATTAAAATCCACAATACCTTTCCAGTTTCCTGCTTCATCCTTCTTCGCTACCCCAAAGAATAGAAGTTCTCCTTTCAGGGATTTTATTTCATAGGAATAAGGCACCAGACCATATTCTGTTTGTTTTTTTTCGCCCTCATTATCCGCATCATTTAGATTTAATATAAAACACATTTTTTTATCCAAATATATTTCATCTGGCTCCACTCTCACTTCTTTAGCGGTGTTTTTTGTTTTCGGAAGATTTAGTTTTAGTTCAGTATACAAATCATCTTCTGTTTGCGCAGAGAAAAATAAAGGAAATAGAAATGCTGTTATCCAAAGTGTTTTCATAGTTTTTATGTTTGTTTAATGTTTTTCTCTTTTTTTACTTTCTACTAAATTTTTCAGAAATTCTTTTCTTTATTTTCATTAGACTTCTCGTAAAATAATTTCAAATTGTCTAAATTGATGGTACAATCATTATTTATCACTTGACTAGAGGATAAATTTAAGATTAAATCTTTCCTTGATATTATTTTTGAATTTTTGTAACCTTTTTTATCTATCAATGGAAAACTAACCATTCCTTCCCACTCTCTTTTTTCATTTTGATAAATTATCCCAGAAAACACTAATTTTCCATCTAATGAAGTAATTTCATAATAATTACGAGATTTACCATATTCTGTGAAAACATTATGTTTTAATTCATATCTAAAACAAAGTTTTTCATCTATCACGATTCCTTCTTTTGCGAACTCAATAGAATTTGGTTCTTTTCCTGTTTCAGGAATACCTAATCTCATAGTTTGATATGTCTTTTCTTGAGAAAAAACCATCATTGGAGCAAATAACAATATTACTAAGATTCTCATAATTTTAAAAGTGCTTTTTCTACCTCATTTCCGCACAAATCTTTGATGGAAATTCCGTAGATTTTCGCTTGTTGTGGCAGGATACTCGCTGGTGAAAAACCTGGGTTGGTATTCATTTCCAGCATGTAAGGCGTTCCGTTCATAATGATGTATTCCGAACGAGAAAAACCACTCATTCCCAATGACTTATAAGCCTTTTTCGCTATTTCTTCTACTTTTAGTCGTGTTGGCTCATCTATTCTGGCTGGTGTAATTTCCTGAGAAGCGCCTTCATATTTGGCTTCATAGTCGAAGAAATCATTTTCAGAAACGATTTCCGTAATTCCCAAAACAGTAATTTCTCCTTTATAATCCACCACACCTACAGAAACTTCCATTCCATCCAAAAAGCTCTCTATCAGCACCTCATCATCTTCGTGGAAGGCTTTTTCCAAAGCAGCTTTGAACTCAGATTTTTCTTTTACTTTTGAAATTCCCAAACTAGACCCAGACTGATTTGGTTTCACAAAACAAGGAAGCCCAAGTTCAGAGATAATTTCATCTTCACTGAAAACATCTCCTTTTCTCAAATAAATACTCTTCGCCGAAGGAATTCCGTATTTAGAAAGCACCGCCAGAGTGTCTTTCTTATTGAATGTCAATGCACTTTGATAAAAATCACAGCCCGTATATCTCTGCCCCACAGCATCCCAATACGCCTGTAAAAGCCCGTTTTCACCAGGTGTTCCGTGAATGGTATTGAAACATACATCAAATTTCAGCTTCGTTCCATCAGTAAGTTTTACCGAAAAATC
Source organism: uncultured Flavobacteriaceae bacterium (assembly GCA_963521545.1). Classification (GTDB taxonomy): domain Bacteria; phylum Bacteroidota; class Bacteroidia; order Flavobacteriales; family Weeksellaceae; genus JABCPE02. The sequence goes on from CAUQVP010000059.1 coordinate 4,972, forward strand.
GGCTTTGTCTATCGGGAATTTTTCATCATTGTCATCCACAAAAAACCAGCCTTCCTTCAAGACATGAACTCTATAAACATTGTATAAATCTCTGTCCAATTCATCAAAAATAAGCTGACCGCTTTTCAGCGAAACGATATACTCATCGGAAAAACCGCCCATTACCACGGCGACATTCTTTTTATTCATAACTCTTACAATTTAGGCAAAATTAACAAAAACTTTTTATTCACCTACGCTGTCTGATAAATTCTTTAACTTTGTGGCTAAAAGAATTTTTTATGCATCTATCCACCGCAAAAACTTTTTTTGAGAAATTCACAGGCTCTCCTGCTGCTGATTTTCAGGTATTACAGCAGAGCGGCTCATCGAGAATTAATTTCATCGGAAAGTCTCATAATCAGGATTTTATCATCACTTACAACGAAAATATCAGAGAAAACGAGGCTTTTCTCTATCTTTCGGAAGAGTTTTCTTCATTAAAGCTAAATACGCCTAAAATCTTGGCTGTCAATGAAGAAAAAACGCTCTATGTTCAGGAGTTTTTGGGCAAAAATACTTTGTCTGAAATCATTTCTGCCGAAGGGCACAGCGAAAGGGTAAAATCATTGGTAAAACAAACCTTGGAAAAGCTATTCATTCTGCAACAAAAAACCGAAGGGAAAATAGATTTCTGCAGAACTTTCGAATACGAAGCCTATGACAATCTGCCGATTACACACGATTTGTATTATTTTAAAAATTTCATGGTGGATGTCTTGGAATTGCCTTATCACAAAAGTTCTCTGCTAAAAGAATTTCAAAATTTAACAACTAAAATAGAAAATCTCTCTCCTAAAACAATCATGCTGAGGGATTTCCAATCGAGAAATATTTTAGTAAATGAAGAAAACGAAGTGTTTTTCATTGATTATCAATCCGCTATGCTAGGACCTGCAGTCTATGATGTGGTTTCTTTTTTATTCCAAGCAAAAGCCAACTTCCCTGCCGAATGGAAAACAGAAATGCTGGATTTTTATTTCAGTCTTTGGGACAGCGAAACACAGCCTGCGCTGAAAGAAGCTCTTCCCTACTGCCAGCTTATCAGGTTTATGCAAGTGCTTGGCGCTTATGGTTTTAGAGGACTTATCCAGCGGAAAGCTCATTTCCTATCAAGCATCGGACAGGGAATAAAAAATCTAACGGTTTTTTCTGCAAATTGGCAGGAAAACACCGCTTTCCCAGAGCTTTATTCAGTTATAGAAAAACTCAATGAACCCGACACTCAAAAGAAGATAAACGCTTTGATTTCTGGGTAAAAATTCTTTTTATTTTAAGATTTGTAAATTTGCGGGAATTATTTTATTATGCTACATATCGATATTTATAGTTTTTCTTACAAGAAAAGCGGAATCCCAAAGGACAACACAGACAATGGTGGCGGATTTGTTTTTGACTGCCGCGGAATCCTAAACCCAGGACGAATTGATGAATACAAACCTCAGACAGGAGCTGACTTGGCTGTGCAGGAATATTTGGAAGAAAAAACCCAAATGCCCGATTTCCTAAATTCAGTCAAAACCCTGATTTCCATATCTGTGGACAACTATATAGAGCGAGGATTTGAGCATCTTCAGATTTCATTTGGGTGCACTGGCGGACAGCACCGCTCGGTTTATTCAGCAATAAAAATAGGAGAATTTTTACAACATAAATATGCTGATAAAGTAAGTGTAAAGGTCACTCACAATGAACAACCTCATCTAAATGCATAGAGTATGAAAGCTTTTATATTCGCGGCAGGAAAAGGGACAAGATTAAAACCTTTCACAGACAAACACCCAAAGGCTCTGGCTAAGGTAAATAACATCACTTTGTTAGAAAGAAATATCAGATTTCTGCAGTCTTTCGGGATTAATGATTTTATTATTAATATTCATCATTTCGGAGATCAAATTGTTGATTTCTTGAAAGAAAATAATAATTTTGGAGCTAAAATAGAAATCTCTGATGAGTCCGAAGAAGTTCTGGAAACAGGTGGTGCTTTGGTTTTTGCCAAAGAACTTTTGGAGCAGGAAGAGCATTTTTTAATCATGAATGCTGATATTTTGACCAATCTGAACATCGGTGATTTCATCAATTTTCATTTGAAATCCAATAACTTAGTTACTTTGGCCGTTTCGGACAGAAAAAGCTCTCGAAAACTGCTTTTTGACAGCACAATGACCCTACAAGGCTGGCGTAATGAAAAAACGGGTGAAGAAATCTTTGGAAACACTTATAAAAACCTAAAACCATTGGCTTTCAGCGGAATACATTGCATTAATTCTAATTTACTGAAACTTTTCACCCGCCGTGGCAAATTCTCCATTATGGAGGAATATTTAGACCTGATGAAAGACTATATTATCAAAGGATACAAACATGATGCTTTACTGATAGATGTGGGAAAACCAGAATCCATCGGCGAAGCAGAAAAATATTTTAAATAAAAATGGAAGAAGAAATTTTAAGAGAAAGTTTTAGACAAAAAACTTGGAGCGAACAGGCCACCAAAGACAGCTGGATGGTCTTTAAGATAATGGGAGAAATAGTCTCTGGTTATGAAAAAATGCAGAAAATGGGACCTTGCGTGTCTATTTTTGGGTCAGCAAGGATAAAACCAGACACCAAATATTACAAGATGACAGAGGAAATTGCCCAAAAAATCACAGAACTGGGCTTTGGAGTCATCACTGGCGGCGGCCCAGGAATCATGGAAGCTGGAAACAAAGGAGCAAAAGAAAGCGGAGGAAAATCCATCGGTCTCAATATAGAACTTCCTTTCGAGCAGCACCTGAATCCTTATATAGACAAATTATACAGCATGGAGTTTGACTATTTTTTCATTAGAAAACTCATGTTTATAAAATACTCACAAGGATTTATCGTGATGCCTGGCGGTTTTGGGACTTTGGATGAACTTTCAGAGGCTTTGACGCTTATTCAGACTGGGAAAATCGGCAGATTTCCTATCGTTCTCGTTGGTTCAGAATTTTGGAATGGGCTATTAGATTGGTTCAAAAATACTTTGCTGGAAATGGAATTAATTTCGGAAGAAAATTTCTCTCTTTTCAGAGTGGTAGATACGGCTGATGAGGCAGTTTCACACATTAAAGCCTTCTATGACAAGTACTCCATTCATGAGAATTTCTAAGTTTGGCACGGCTTTTGCCTTTATTTAACAAAATTTTAAGATTATGATTACTAAAAAGAAAGTCAGTCTTGTTGGATTTTTTGTAATGCTGCTTATGGTAATGAGTTTTGCAGTGAGCCAGTTCCAATCTTCATTGACTAAAGTAGACTATGTGGAGGGAAGCAAAACTTTAAAATTTACCACCAAGGTAAGCACAGAGCAAATCGCAAATGCACTAAAGGTAAATGCTAGTTCCGCAGGCTTTAATGCTGAAGTAGCAAAATATATTGGCAAAAATTTCTCAGTAGCCGTGAATGGAGAAAACAAATCTCTAAAAGTTACTGGTAGCCAAGTAAACGGAGAGACAGTGTTTATTTATTTTGAAGTAGATGGTGTGGCGAGTATTACCACATTGAAAATTAAGAACAACATTCTGCTGGATGTATATCCTAAACAGCTAAACCTAGTGAATATCGCCTACAAAGGAAGCCAGAAAAACATGACCTTCCAGCGTGGGAAAGAAACCGCAGAAGTATCTTTCTAGGAACGAAATTGTTATATTATTTAATGTAAAGTCCTGCAAAAATGCAGGATTTTTTATTTCTGCGATTTTTACTTTTTATAAATAGGAACACTACTGCATGCCTCTCCAAACATCAGTGATTTCACCATTGGTTTCAGTTTTTGAACCAGCTCTACATAGGCATTGGTAGGAATTTCCACTTCACTGCAACCTCTAATGAGAACCCTTTTGTCTTTATAATCAGAAAAATCAAATTTCTGAATTTCTTCATGAAACAAAACCAATTCCAGCTCATCCAATGAACCAAAAACTATCTTTTTAGCAACACCTTCTAATTTGGATGTAAGTAAAAAATACGCCCAGAGCGGAACGATAGCATCTGTAGAACAATAGAGATAAACAAAGGTATTTTCATAAATTCCCACATTTAGATTTTCCACCTGCTCGCGGAAATCTTTTTCCTTTAATATAAGTCCTTCATATAGAAAGCCTTTCAGGTCAATACCCAGACGCTTCCCTTTTGGGCGAAATTCAGCAACATCTATGTTTACCAGTCCGCTATTCGCAACTTTATTTACAATTTCTCCTTGCTCTGACATATTATTTATTTATATTTGAGCAAAAATAAATCTTTTTTACTAAAACAAAATGTCTAAAAAATATTATATAATCTCAGGAGAAGCTTCTGGGGATTTACATGGTTCCAACCTGATGAAAGCTATCCTAAAAAAAGAACCCGATGCTGAGTTCAGATTTTGGGGAGGCGATCTGATGAAAGAAGTAGGCGGAACATTGGTAAAACATTACAAAGACCTCGCTTTCATGGGATTCTTGGAAGTGGTTTTAAATCTTAAAACCATTCTGAGAAACATCAAATTTTGTAAAGAAGACATAAAAAAATACCAGCCAGATGTTCTTATTTTGGTGGATTACCCTGGCTTTAACCTGAGAATTGCAAAATTTGCTAAATCATTAGGAATCAAAGTAGTATATTATATTTCTCCACAGCTTTGGGCTTGGAAGGAAGGCAGAGTAGAAACCATCAAAAAATATGTGGATGAGATGCTGGTTATCCTCCCTTTCGAAGAGGATTTTTACAAGAAACATTCTGTGAAAGCCCACTTTGTAGGGCATCCTCTTTTGGATGCGATTTCAAATTTAAAACCAATTGACAGCCAAGAATTTAAGAAACAAAACAATTTAGACAGCAGGGAAATCATCGCATTACTCCCAGGAAGCCGAAAACAAGAAATAAGAAAAATGCTTGGACTGATGCTCAGTGTGACTCCTTATTTCAAAGATTATCAATTCGTTATAGCAGGAGCACCTTCCCTACCAAAAGAATTTTATGATGAATTTTTGACGGATGATGTGCATTTTGTGTCCAATAAAACTTATGATTTACTCAGTTCTTCCAAAGCCGCTCTGGTAACATCTGGAACGGCAACACTAGAAACTGCCCTTCTAAAAATCCCAGAAGTAGTCTGCTACCGCGGAAGCTGGGTTTCTTATCAAATCGCAAAAAGATTGGTAAAACACATTAAATTTATTTCTTTGGTCAATTTAATCATGGATAAAGAAGTTGTTAAAGAATTGATACAAAATGATTTAACAACAGAAAATATAAAATCTGAATTAGAAAAAATCTTAAATCTAGAGCAAAGAGAAAAAATCTTAAACGAATACGAAAAACTAAACCACCTCCTCGGAGGTAAGGGAGCGAGTGAGCGCGCCGCAGAAATCATCACAAAACTACCATGAACAAACAGCCTTTGCTAATTTGCGCTATCAGTTTTGGATTGGGAATTTTCTTTCAAGACAAATTTGATTTCCCTTTTTGGGGAGCGGCTGCCACATTAGGTTTAGGGATTGTGGGCTTTTTAGCTGGATTTTTTATCCGAAATTTCTTCTTTGATAGACTAAAATCGGCGTTTTTGGTGTTTTTGTTTTTCAGCATTGGAATTTTTCTGCATTTTCTCAATTCAAATTCTGCACAAAATTTTGATTTTGAGAAAAATAAAACGACTAAAATCGTTTTTCAGCTCAGCAAAAAACTAAACTCCAATGAAAGAAACAAACGCTACGAAGTTGAAATTCTTAATTTTGAAAAGCCTTTTTCGGCTGTAATTTCTATCCCGAAAGAACAGAAAGAGCTGGATTTTCTGTATTTTTATTCAGCCGAGGCTTACCTCAATCCCACCCAAAAACCACAGTACGATTTTCAGTTTGATTATCAAAAATATTTAGCTCGGCAAAATATTCATTATCAAGGATTTATCCCTAGTGAAATTTCATTCAAAAAGAAAGAATCCGTAAGTTTCGCTGATAAAATAAAGCAAAAACGACTGGATTTGCTTTTCAGAATAGATAAATCCAGCCTCCAACCACAAAACAAAGCAATTTTAAAAGGAATAATCCTCGCCGACCGAACGGAAATAGACCAAGAAATCATCAATCATTTCAGCAAAACTGGTTTAATCCATATTTTGGCGATTTCTGGTTCTCATATGGCGATTATTTTCTTAATGATTTTATTTGTCTTAAATCCTATTTTTTCGGTAAAATACAGAAATATTCCTATTTATATTTCATTGGCGGCCATCTGGGGATTTGCGATATTCATCGATTATGGAAATTCTGTGGTGCGCTCCTGCATTATGATTACAGTCTATTATATTATGATTTTTTTGCAGAGAAAGCCTAATCTCCTGCACTCTTTGGCTTTGGCTGGAATGATGATACTTTCTATTGATACTCAGCAACTTTTTGATGTAGGTTTTCAGTTGAGCTTTTTGGCGGTTTTTGGGATTTTTTGGCTGTACAA
>CAUQVP010000060.1:0-11158 GCA_963521545.1 uncultured Flavobacteriaceae bacterium
ATAATCAGATTTATGAAGTGAATTTTGCGGATGTTTCACCTGGGGTTAGAAATGTAGATTTTATCATCAGATTAAATAAAGTTCTTTACCAAGGAGGGAAATAGAATATTGTTTGAGAATAGTTGTGTAAATTTCAATAATTTCGTTAAAAAATCGTGTTTTTATTGGTTTTTTAACGAAATTATTACGATATTAGCAAGATAAAATTAATACAACTATGGAACAATTTGTAGAAAAGATAGCTGGGCTTATTTGGTCCGATATCTTTATTTTATTATGTGTTTTCACGGGAATTTACTTCTCTATTAGACTCGGTTTTCCTCAGTTTACCCAAGTAAGGGAAATGCTGAGGTTACTTTTTCAGGAGAAAGAATCAGAGAAGGGATTGTCTTCTTTTCAGGCGTTTTCTTTGGCTATTTCGGGGCGTGTAGGAACGGGGAATATTGTGGGAGTTGCCACGGCGATAGCTATGGGAGGACCAGGGTCTATATTTTGGATGTGGCTGATTGCGATTTTGGGTTCTGCATCGGCATTTGTAGAATCTACTCTGGGACAGGTTTATAAAAGAGAAATAGACGGCGAATACCGAGGAGGGCCAGCCTATTACATAGAAAAAGGGCTAGGGATAAAGTGGTATGCTGTTCTTTTCGCTGTGATTGCGGTGGTGTGCTGTGGGTTTCTTTTGCCAGGGGTGCAGAGCAATAGTATAGCACAGTCTATGAATAATGCCTTTGGGATAGTTACTCAGACGGATTATTTTATTCCTATGAATATTTTTGGGGTAGTAGTTGTAGGGCTTTTAGTGGTGATAATATTTGGAGGAGTCAAAAGACTGGGGCATGCTTCAGAAACGATAGTTCCCTTGATGGCTGGAGCTTATATTTTGGTGGGGCTGATAATTATTATTCTTAATTTTCATAGAATTCCAGAAGTATTTTCTACAATTATTTCTTCGGCTTTTGGGCAGGATGCTGTTTTTGGTGGGATTTTAGGCAGCGCTATTGCTTGGGGAGTGAAAAGGGGAATTTATTCCAATGAAGCAGGACAGGGAACAGGGCCTCACGCAGCGGCGGCATCAGAGGTGATACATCCAGCGGAGCAAGGGCTGGTACAGGCGTTTTCTGTGTATATAGATACTCTTTTTGTTTGTACTACTACGGCATTTATGATTTTGTTTACGAATCAGTATCATGTAATGGATGAGCAGACTAAAATGATGGTGGTGGAACATATAAAAGATGTAGATTATACAGGTTTTACGCAGGCTGCGATTTCTTCTCATTTTCCTTCGTTTGGGAATGAATTTGTAGCGATAGCATTATTTTTCTTCGCTTTTACTACCATAATGGCTTATTACTACTACGCAGAGACCAATCTCACCTTTATTGTCTGTTCTAAATATCATCATTTGGCTATTTTCGTCTTGAGAATTGTTTTTCTCATAGGGGTGTATATGGGAAGTGTGCGAGAGGCAAAAATGGCGTGGATAATAGCAGATGTAGGGTCTGGACTGATGGCGTGGGTAAACATTATAGCAATTTTATTGCTGGGAAACACTGCGCTCAAAGTATGGAAAGACTATAAAACTCAAAAGAAAAATGGAATACAAAAACCAACTTTTGATGCTAAAAAACTGAACATTAAAAACGCTGATTTTTGGGAGAAAAAACAAAATCCCTAAAACTTTGGTTTAGAGACTTTGACAGGTTATAATATATGAATGGATTTTTACAATTAGTGTATTTTAATTAGAAATTGTTACAGAAAAGATTAGGTTTTTTTGTTTTGGTTATTTAATGCATTGATTTATTGGTTATAATGTTTAGATATAATATATAAAATCCCAACACAAGCTCCTATTAAAAGTGAGATTAACAATAGTGAAATTATAAGAAATATAATATAGGCTGTTTGACCATACTTTTTAAATTTTTCATTGCAAAAATCACTTGCTTTTTGTAGGAAGTCAAGTTCTTTTTGGATTTTTAGGAAACTTCTATCATATTCAAAACCATCTTCTTCATCTTTGATTTCAGCTACAATTTTAGAAATCTTCATGATGTGTTTTCCATAACTTTCATACATCCAGTATTTTCCTATAAAATATAGGATCACACAGAATGTTAAAAATAGTATAATAAAAAAAATAATATTAGATTCCTTGTTATGTAAATATAAAGTAGAATATAAACCTAACATAATGGGAACAAATACGATATTAAAAGATTTATAAAGCTCTGAATTTAAAACCAATTCATACCTTAAATCCAAAATATTATGATAGGTATTAAGGTTTTTGGTATTCAGCTTTTTATAAAAAATATAGAATTTCAGATAATAATATCCTGTTATTGTAAGTGCTATAAATACTAGTATAACAAGTAGATAGGTCTGCTCAGTATTCTTTCCCATTAAAGGCAGCATTATAGCCCATAAAGAAAAGGAAACAACACTTATCCAAAATTCTGTCCGCATATTCATCCGAATTATTTCCAGAGGCGTATGAATTTCTTTTTGTTTTTCCAAGGAAATTTCGGGAACGGATTCTATTTTTTCCTTATCCCACACTTGTTTTAAGTTTTCTAAATCCATCAGATTTTTTTATTAAATTTTTATGATTCTTTGTTTATCAATTCGTTTACTAGGTCACTCAGTTTTTGTTTGGCGCGGTTTAGTTTTACACGGCAGTTTCCTTCCGTTATTCCCAGCTGTTCCGCCATTTCTTTTCCGGAATAGTCTTCTAAATAGTAGAAAATTAGTGCCTTGTCTATCGGGCTCAGCAGGTGGATGGCATCATACATTATCTTTACTTTGTACTCTTCTTCGGCGGTTTCTTCATTTTTGATGTCAAAATTCTGAATTTCCTCTTCCCGAGAGATAAACCCTCTTTTCTTTTCAGATTTCAGAAAAACTATCGCTGTATTCAGGGCTACACGATACATCCAAGTAGAAAATTTGCTTTTTTCCTCAAAACTCGGATAGGCTTTCCACAGCTGATAAGTGATTTCCTGAAACAAATCATTCTGGTCTTCAGGCTCGTCCATATACATCTTGGAAATTTTGAAAAGCACGCCTTTATGCTTTTCTACTCTCCCCAAAAATTCCTGCTCTAATGAAGACATTGATTGATTTTTTAGTTAATTAGTATTAAAATTTAGGATTTGTTACACATTTATAAAAAAAACCACATTTTTTATGTGGCTTATTTTATTCTTAGAGATTCTTTGACAAGTTCTATCATTTTTGGGTCGCCTGTTTGTTTTCCTTTTTCATCGGAAAATTTCACGGTTGGTATCCATTCATCATTTGCGCCCAAAACTCCTGTGAGTTTCATTACGATGTTCATCGGCGTGAGTCCTACATCGTTGGTCAGATTTGTCCCAATTCCGAAGGAAAGTCCCACTTTTCCTTGGCAGGCTTGTGTGATTTCGGAGATTTTCTCTAGATTAAGATTATCCGAGAAAATAATGTATTTAAACAAAGGATTGATGCCGTGCTTTTCGTAGTGTTTGATGGTTTTTTCGGCGAAAGCTATCGGGTCGCCGCTGTCGTGTCTTACGCCATCGAAAAGTTTAGCGAATTTCTTATCAAACTGCTTGAAAAACACATCGGTAGTATAAGTGTCCGAAAGCGCAACTCCCAAGTCGCCACGATAAACATCCACCCAATGCTCCAGAGAAAGTGCATTTGCCATCTTAAAGCCATACTGCGCGCCATGGAACATGAACCACTCGTGGGCGTGCGTTCCGATAGGTTTCACGCCGTATTTCATCGCAAAATGAACATTGGAAGAACCGATGAAATAGCTGTTGGAATCTTGGGTAAGGGCTTTCATTACTACATCATGAACCTTGTAGGAGTGTCTTCTTCGTGTCCCGAACTCCGCGAAATTGACTTTTAGTTCTATGAGGTTTTTGGCTTTTTCTAAGGTTTTTTGGGTAATTTCTTCATCAGTTTGGCGTTCCATGCCGTTCATTTTGTAATAAAGTTCGCTGATGAGTGACAGCAGCGGCACTTCCCAAAGTATGGTTCTGTACCAGAGTCCTTCTACAGTCACTTCTAAATCGTTTCCTATCTGATTGATTTTCACTTCGGAAGGATCGTAGTGGTATCCTTCCAAAAAGTCTAAATAAGGCAGATTTAGGTATGGACAATTTTTCTTCAGAAATTCTTTTTCTGCTTTGGTAAGCTGGAGTTTTGCCATTTCGTTGATGGCTTTTCTGAGGGCATCATCAAAGCCTTCTGGGAAAAAATGCTTCCCTCGGTTGATGAATTCATATTTCACCCTCGCATCTGGAAAGAGCTTTACCACAGCGCATTGCATGGTAAATTTGTAAAAATCGTTGTCTAATATAGAGTTAAAAACTACGCTCATTTTTAGATTTTATTAAAATTAAAGCCATAAAAATACGAATTTCTATTATTAAAATTGTCTTTAAAACAACAAATAATTAAATTCGTGCTGCTATTTGAATGAAATATGAAAGACCTGCTTAAGTTTTACTCATTATCAGAGATAGATTATAGACACAAATATCCTTTAATCCAAAAAATAAAATATTTTGCAAAGGGCATATTATTGTATTTTGTATTGCAGATTTGCGCTTTATTGCTAATGTTTTTGGTGGATGAATTCTTGATAAAGAAAATGGGTTTTACTTCCGTTTTTAAATTAATGATAGAAAGCCAAAAGAAAATAAAAGGGTATTATGGTTTTTTCCTAGTTGTGATTTTAGGGCCTCTGATGGAAGAGCTTATTTTTAGGCTGATTTTAGTCCCTAAGCGTAGAAATATCGCGATATTTACTTTTGTTTCTTCGTTCTTGGTATTGAATAAAACTTATTATATTAACAAAATAGATTGGCTGTTGCTAATGTCTTTGGCAGTGTCAGGATTGCTGTCTTTTCTTGTTTTTAACCTACTGAAACGAAAACCTAAAATAGAAACAACCATCGGGAAAAGACAGAAGATAATCACAATGGTCTCTGTTGTCCTTTTTGGGTTGTTGCATATTGTTAACATAGAAAATCTGCATTGGGAACTGGCGCTGTTCTATCCTGTTTATGTTCTTCCGCAGACTATTTTAGGGTATGTTTGTTCTGTACAGAGGCTGAAATTAGGATTTATCTGGGGATTGCTTTTTCATTCAACGATTAATTTAATGGCTTTTCTGAATTAAAATTGTATACATCATAATACTTGGTTTTTTGCTTGTTTAGAAAATTATTCTTTACTTTTGCTATGTGCATTCAGAATTAGAACTTCAGTTAAAAACATTGCCTTCGGAGCCTGGCGTTTATCGTTATTACGATAAAAAGGGCGAGATTTTGTATGTAGGGAAGGCTAAAAACCTGAAAAATAGGGTTCTATCTTATTTTAATAAAAGTCAGATCGGATACAAAGCCCGAATGATGGTTTCTAAAATCGTAAGGCTGGAAACCACCGTGGTTAATAGCGAATACGATGCGCTTCTTCTGGAAAACAACCTCATAAAAGAATATCAGCCTTTCTACAATATTCTGCTGAAAGATGACAAGTCCTATCCGTGGATCTGCATCAAAAAAGAGCCTTTTCCTCGGATTTTTTTAACGAGAAATGTCATCAAAGACGGCTCGGAATACTACGGGCCTTATGCGAAAGTAAAACAGGCTAAAACGCTGATAGAAGTTATTAAAAACATCTATAAACTCAGAACTTGCAGCCTAAATCTCGCTCCTGAAAAGATAAAAGAAGGGAAATATAAAGTCTGTCTGGAATATCACATTAAAAACTGTGCTGGTTCTTGTGAAGGACTAGAAACCGAAGAAGAATATGCCCAAAAGCTAAACGCCATTCGTGGGATTATCAAAGGCGAATTCAAGGCGGCGAGGGAATATTTAGAAGCTGAAATGTACAACTACGCTGCAAAGCTGGAATTTGAAAACGCCCAGCAGAGCAAGGAAAAGTTGCAGATTTTAGAAAATTACCAGACCCATACCACTATCGTGAGTTCCAATATAAACGATGTGGATGTCTTTGGTATTATCAGTGATGAAGCGGCGGCTTATGTCAATTATTTCAAAATTAAAAACGGTTCTATCATCCAGTCCTACACCACAGAAATCAAAAAAATACTGGACGAAACCGATGAAGAAATATTGGAAGAAGCCCTGATAGAGATTAGAAATAAATTTAATTCCACTTCTACGGAAATTTTTCTTCCGTTTCATCTCAATATAGAAATTCCACATGTGAAACTCATTGTCCCTAAACTGGGCGACAAAAAGCGTATCGTAGAGCTTTCCGAGAAAAACGCAATGGAGTACCGCGTGGAAAAACTCAAGCAGGTGCAGATAGTAGACCCAGAAAGACATACCAACCGTATCATGGCGGAGATGAAAAAACTCCTCAGGCTTCCCGAAGAGCCGCGCCATATAGAAGGTTTTGACAATTCTAATATTCAAGGGACAAATCCCGTTTCGGCGTGTGTGGTTTTCAAAGATGGGAAACCCAGCAAGGCGGATTATCGGATTTTTCATGTGAAAACCGTGGAAGGGCCGAATGATTTTGCTACGATGGAAGAAGTCATCTATCGCCGATACAGCAGGCTTTTGGATGAGGGCGAACCACTGCCGCAGCTGATTTTGATAGACGGAGGAAAAGGTCAGCTCAGTTCCGCAGTGAAAAGCCTGAAACTCCTCGGGCTGTATGGGAAAATTTCCATTATTGGAATAGCGAAAAGATTGGAAGAAATTTTCTTTCCTGAAGATCCAGTTCCATTGTATTTGGATAAAAAATCGGAAACCTTGAAGGTTCTCCAGCGGGTTCGGGATGAGTCGCATCGTTTCGGTGTGAAGCATCACCGCACGAGAAGGAAAAATTCTACAATAAAATCAGAATTGGAGGAAATCCCTGGCGTAGGCGAGAAAACCATTCAGCAGCTTTTATCTAAATTAAAATCTGTAAAAAGAATAAAAGAAGCCTCTCTGGAAACGCTGGAAGAGATTTTAGGAAAATCCAAGGCGAAAGCAGTTTGGGAGCATTTTAACAGCTAAAAAAGATTGAATAAATTTCCAGATCTTAGCTCATAAAAACCAATGATAGGAAATTTTGTCACATCAAAAATATCAATTTCAAATCATTTTCGGAAATTTTGTCTTATTTTATGTGATAGAATGGTTTTTGCAATTTAGATTTCAGATAACTTTTAAAATAAAAAATTATGAATCTAAATCAATATACAGTAAAATCACAAGAAGCCATCCAAAAAGCACAACAGATTGCTTTGGATTTTGGCAACCAGAGTATAGAACCTCAGCATCTATTGGAAGGAATTTTCCAAGTGGATGAGAATATCTCGGCTTTTCTAATGAAAAAAGCAGAAGCCGACCTTAATTTGATAAGACAAAGAAACAGAGAATCTTTGGAAAGCCTCCCAAAAGTGGAAGGCGGAAATATTTACCTTTCTCAAAGTGCCAGCAAAGTCCTTTTGGAAGCGCCTAATATCGCTAAAAGAATGGGCGATGAGTATGTGACTTTGGAGCATATTTGGCTGGCATTATTAGAGGTGAGTTCTTCCGTTTCACAGATGTTGAAAGATATGGGCGTGACCAAATCCCTTTTGGAAGGAGGAATCAAAGAACTTAGAAAAGGTTCGAAGGCGACTTCGGCAAGTTCAGAAGAGACTTACCAATCGCTTAATAAATATGCTAAAAACTTCAATGAACTGGCAGCGGAAGGGAAACTAGACCCAGTAATCGGGCGAGATGAAGAAATCCGAAGAGTGCTGCAGATTCTTTCACGAAGAACCAAGAATAATCCTATTCTCATCGGTGAGCCAGGTGTTGGTAAAACTGCCATCGCAGAGGGAATAGCCCATAGAATCATCAGTGGAGATGTTCCAGAAAATCTGATGGACAAAACGCTCTATTCACTTGACATGGGAGCGCTGATAGCTGGTGCGAAATACAAAGGAGAGTTTGAAGAAAGACTAAAATCCGTAGTAAATGAAGTGGTGAAATCTGATGGGCAGATTATTCTTTTCATCGATGAAATTCACACCCTTGTAGGCGCAGGCGGCGGTGAGGGAGCGATGGATGCTGCGAATATCCTGAAACCAGCTTTGGCGAGAGGAGAGCTTCGTTCCATCGGTGCGACAACGCTTAACGAGTATCAAAAATACTTTGAGAAAGACAAGGCTCTGGAACGCCGTTTCCAAAAAGTAATGGTGGAAGAGCCAGACACAGAATCAGCGATTTCTATTCTTCGTGGAATCAAAGACAAGTATGAATTCCACCACAAGATTAGAATCAAAGACGAAGCCATCATCGCCGCGGTAGAAATGTCTCAGCGATATATTTCGGATAGATTTTTACCAGATAAAGCCATCGACTTAATCGATGAAGCTTCTGCAAAATTAAGAATGGAAATCAATTCCAAACCAGAGGAGCTGGATGTTTTAGACAGAAAACTTATGCAGATGGAGATAGAATTGGCGGCGATTTCCAGAGAGGGCAACCAGACTAAAATAGACCATCTGAAAGAAGATATTGCGAAAATCACTGAGGAGCGAAACCAAATTAACGCAAAATGGCTCAGCGAAAAGCAGAAATCCGAGGATTTGACTCAGATTAAAAAAGATATTGAAAGCCTGAAATTAGAAGCTGAAAGAGCTCAGCGTATGGGTGATTATGCAAAAGTTTCGGAGATACAATATGGAAAACTCCGCGAAAAGGAGGACGAGCTTCAAAAACTGGAATTGGCGATGCAGAATCAGCAGAATGAGCTTGTAAAAGAGGAAGTTACCGCGGAAAACATCTCTGAAGTGGTGGCAAAATGGACAGGAATTCCAGTGACTAAACTACTTCAGTCCGAAAGAGAAAAACTGCTTCATTTGGAAGATGAACTCCATAAAAGAGTAGTAGGGCAAGAGGAAGCGATACAATCCGTAGCTGATGCTATCCGAAGAAACAGAGCAGGACTGAATGATGAGAAAAAACCTATCGGGTCTTTCCTTTTCCTCGGAACTACGGGAGTTGGTAAAACCGAGTTAGCAAAAGCCTTGGCGGAGTTCTTATTTGATGATGAAAATAATATGACCCGTATCGATATGTCTGAATATCAGGAGAAACACTCTGTTTCTAGATTGGTAGGAGCGCCTCCGGGGTATGTGGGCTATGATGAGGGCGGACAGTTGACCGAGGCAGTGAGAAGAAGACCATATTCTGTAGTGCTTCTGGATGAGGTAGAAAAGGCGCATCCAGATGTGTTTAATACCTTGCTTCAAGTGTTGGATGATGGGCGATTGACCGACAACAAAGGTCGCGTGGTGAATTTTAAAAATACCATTATCATCATGACTTCTAACCTTGGTTCTCATATTATTCAGGAGAATTTTGAGAAAATTAACGAAAGTAATTTAATTGAAATCGTAGAAAAAACCAAAGAAGAAGTATTTGACTTGTTGAAACAAACTCTACGACCAGAGTTCCTCAACAGAATAGATGAAACGGTGCTGTTCCAACCATTGAACTACAATGAAATCGGAAAAATCGTTCAGTTCCAACTAAGAGGAATCAACAAAATGTTGGAAAGCAGAAATATCATTTTGACTGCAACACAGGAAGCAATAGATTTCATTTTGAAAAAAGGCTACGACCCAGCATTTGGAGCTAGACCGCTGAAACGAGTAGTACAGCAGGAAGTTCTGAATAAACTCTCAAAAGAGATTTTGGCTGGAAATGTAAAAGAAGGCGAGAGAGTGACTGTAGATTGTTTTGATAACAAGCTGGTTTTCAGACCTACAGAGTAATTGTTATAATGTTATAAAGACCATTTAGACCTGCTGAATAATCCAACCTTGTTATTGATCTTTTTCATAGAAACCTTATGGCGGGTCTAAATGGTTATTTTAAATGTGTAAATCCAAAAATAAAATCCTTCAATTTTGAAGGATTTTTGTTGTTATTTGTTTTTATCCAAAAGTGATTGCAGGTTTTTGATTTGTTAATTATTATTAATGTTCTATATATAAAATTTTCCTCCATAGGAGCACTCATAATTATGATTAAAATCACAAGTTTATATGTTGTTTTTTGAAACCAAAAAGGTATTTTTGTACGAAAATTTATTGGCAATAAATAGCCTTTAAACATTGTAAAGGTTGTTGTCTAATTTTTACAGATATAAATGATTTTGATATGAGGATAAATATTTTATTAATAATGTTATTGGGAACATTATTGAGCTGTGGAGCAAGGGTTAAAAGTAATTTTGATAATAGAAGAGAGGCTTTGACATCTAATGAAAAAGTGGCTTTCCTATTAATACAGCATGATGTTCCTGCAGGAGCAACTAAGATAGGAACAGCAAGATATGGAGATACTGGTTTTTCAGTAGATTGTGACTATGATTCTAATTTGATAAAAGCTAGAAAAATGGCACGAGAAAACGGAGCAAATATAGTTAAAATAACCAAAGTTACTTATCCTGATTTATGGAGCTCATGCCATAGAATGGAATTAGAGTTTTATTTTTATGATGGTAATGTAGAAGAACTAAAACAATACAAACTTAAAATAATAAAATAAAGATTTATGAAAAAGACAATTATGTTATTGGGAGTTGCCTCTCTATTTTTTTTAAGCAGCTGCGCAACTATCGTTTCAGGAAGTAGACAAACTGTCAAATTTGATAGTACACCTACAAACGCCACTGTTTTCATTGATGAAACAGAAGTGGGAAAAACTCCATTTGAAACAAAATTAGAAAGAAAAAGAGAGTATGAAGTGGAGATAAGATTAGAAGGATATGAACCATACAAAACTAAACTGACTAAGCAGTTTAATGCGTGGTATATAGGAAACATTGTTTTTGGTGGAATTATTGGTTTAGTTGTTGACCCTATTACAGGTGCAATTTACAAACTAACTCCAAATGAAATAAATGCTCAGCTTCAACAGGGAACTGTTTTTAAATCTTCTAAAAAGGAAGTTTATATAGCAGTATCACTGAAAGTTGATAAAAACTGGCAAAAAGTAGGACAACTTGAAAAGTTATAAAATATCAAACAATAGTTTTAAAAATCAAGTCTCAAAGGCTTGATTTTTTTCTTTACCTTTGTCATTTAAATGAAAAACGATATGACTGAGAACAAAAATTTACCAAAAGTTGGAGTTAT
>CAUQVP010000061.1:0-11066 GCA_963521545.1 uncultured Flavobacteriaceae bacterium
ATTCCTTCTTCTTCAAAAAGGAAAGAAAAACTATTTCGTAGTGAAAGTTGTTTAACCCAAAATATTTAATCCACAAAAAGAAACCACTGAACTAATTCAGTGGTTTTTTATTAAAATTTAAACTCCAATTTCGCATTGAAAAAACGCCCTGTCAATCGCACAGGAACAGGATAATAATAGCCTGTCTCTATGTCATTAATCCATTGATTGGCAACGGTATTATGAATATTAAATGCATTAAAAACCTGAACTCCAAGGCTTAATTCCTTGAATTTAGACCAAAAAACACTCTTTGGCTTATGGTCTTTCTGGTCTATAAAAATCTTGGTAAGCCCTATATCCACACGCTTATACGAGGTCAATGTTTTTTGGAAATGATATGCCGTATCAAAATTAGGCGTACCATCTGCATTAAATAATATCGGTGTTCCCGTAGGAAGTCCGCTCGCGTAGACCAAAGTGAGATTTACCCTCATGCTTGGGAATTTGGGCATATAGTCTTGATAAAACATTGACACACGGAAACGCTGATCGGTAGGGCGAGGGATAAAACCTTTATTATTAATATTTTCGTAAATTCTGGAATACCCCACAGAAATCCAAGAATCCACCCCAGGAACGAACTCCCCGAACAACCTCGCATCCATGCCATACGCATAGCCCTTCGCATTATTTTTCCCTGAATATCTTATACGCATATTGTCCATATAATAAGGCATCAGGCTACTCATTTTCTTATAATAAAGCTCCGTAGTCAGCTTAAACGGTCGGTCTTTCCATGCAAATTCATAATCATTGGCAAGCACAAAATGCAGGGACTTTTGAGCCTTGATAGAATTATCCAAACTTCCATCAAGGGATTTGATTTCTCTATAATAAGGCGCCTGATAATAGACCCCTGCCGCGAAACGAAACAGCATATCCGTCTCCCAGTCAGGTTTTACAGCCAGCTGAAATCTTGGAGAAAACAGAAATTCTTTATTAAAACTCCAGTTCTGCACCCTCGCGCCTGCATTCACAAACATTTTATGCCCGCCCCAGAGGAATTTTTTGGAATATTGAGCAAAAGCTGAAAACCTCGTAGCACTCACATCGTTCATTCCGCTAATGCTGTAATTTAAGTCCAGAGGAGCAGAATTTAAAATCCCAAATGGATAATTTTGGATAGGGAAACTATATCCGCTATAAGACACGAATCGCCATTCGTTAGTAGCATCTTGCAGTTTTTCAGATTCTATCTTTGCTCCGACTTCTATTTTAGTATTGACTGAAGGAGAAAATTTAACTTTAAACTGAGAGCCAAAAGTCCTGAGTAAAACATCATTTCTCGCGTGGTCTGTCTGACCTCCTATATCATAAGATGCTGTATAATGGCCTGTGGAAGCATTCGGCACGAACAATCTAAATGCCGATGAAATGGTATAATATTCTCGCTCTCTGTTTTGATAACCAAAATTATCCCAAGAAAACGCCCATTTTTCATTTGGAGTAAAATTCAACGAGACCGTTCCCATCATATTTTTATACTTGTCTTCCTCCTTCCCATCATAATAGACATCCAGCGTAATAGGATTTTGCAAAGTCCCAAAATCTATACTCCTTTCCTTTGGGCGCATTTCATAGATATTATTCATCCAATAGCCCAGAAAGGACAGACTCCATTTCGGATTAAATTTATAATTTATATAAGTCTGAAAATCAAAATATTTTGGATTAAAATCGGTATTTTCGTTCAGCGTGTTTAAAACCAAATTCGTGTTTCTGTACCTCGCACCGAATAGAGCCGAAAGTTTTTGGTCTTTAGAAGCCATTCCCAAAGTCAGCCTGCCGCCAATGAGCGATGCCTCACCAGAGAGTTCAAAGCCCCTCGGCTGACGGTAATAAATATTGAGAACCGAAGACATCTTGTCGCCATATTTCGCCTCAAAGCCTCCCGCAGAGAAATTAACCGTAGAGACCATATCAGGATTGATGATACTCATCCCCTCTTGCTGGCTATTTCTGATAAGAAGTGGCCTAAGGATTTCCACATCATTGATATAGGTAAGATTTTCATCAAAATTCCCACCGCGCACCATATATTGAGAACTCAGCTCCGCATTTGAATTTACCGAAGGCAGGGTTTTCAGCAGGGTTTCCACGCCCCCCGAAACCGTAGCCGCCTCCTTCACCTCCTCCGAGGAAATCTGTACATTGGTTAGGTCTGTGGATTTGGCTTTTTTCTGAAAAACCACCTCTTCTATCTGTTTTTCCTTTGGTTCCTCTTCTTCCGTCTGAGAATATCCCAAAACAGGAAAAGCCGACAGCCCCAATAGAATAATTCTTCTCATCAAAAATATTTTTTTACAAAAATAAAAAAATCCAACATTGATTTGCTCAATATTGGATTTTAAATCATTTTTAAAGCGGCATAAAGTTCAAGCCCATTTGTTTTTCTTGTTCTTTATA
This sequence comes from uncultured Flavobacteriaceae bacterium, assembly GCA_963521545.1. Classification (GTDB taxonomy): domain Bacteria; phylum Bacteroidota; class Bacteroidia; order Flavobacteriales; family Weeksellaceae; genus JABCPE02. Next base: position 2,449 of record CAUQVP010000061.1, read on the forward strand.
AAACCCTGAATCTAGTTTTTCTTTCAATGCTGCGAAAGCGTCCAGAGTTTCGTTGATTTCTGCATCGGTATGAGATGCCGTAGGAATCAGCCTTAGCAAGATGTTTCCTTTTGGAATCACTGGATAAACCACCACCGAAGTGAAAATTCCATAATTCTCTCTCAGGTCTTTTACCAATAGTGTCGCTTCCACTGGCGAACCCTCAATAAACACAGGCGTTACGCAAGTATTCGTTTCTCCTAAATTAAATCCTCTTTCTCTAAGTCCGTTTTGTAATTTATGAACATTTTCCCAAAGTTTAGCCTTGATTTCTGGTCTGCTTCTCAAAAGCTCCAATCTCTTCAATCCTCCGATAACCATTGGCATTGTCAAAGATTTAGCAAAAATCTGAGAACGAAGGTTAAATTTAAGGTATCTTACAATCTGCTTGTCCCCTGCCACAAAAGCCCCGAAACCAGCCATTGATTTAGCAAAAGTAGAGAAATACACATCGATTTGGTCTTGGCATCCTTGCTCCTCACCTGCTCCAGCACCTCTCTTTCCTAATGTTCCGAAACCATGAGCATCATCCACCAACAATCTGAAATTAAATTTCTTTTTCAAATCGCAGATTTCCTTTAATTTACCCTGCTGACCTCTCATTCCGAAAACTCCCTCAGTAATTACTAAAATTCCTCCTCCGTTTTCTTCTGCTACTTTCGCTGCTCTTTCAAGGTTTTTCTCCAAACTCTCCATATCATTGTGTTTGTAAGTAAAACTTGTCCCAAAATGTAGTCTTACCCCATCAATGATACATGCGTGAGAATCAGCATCATACACGATAACATCTCTTCTCGTTACCAAAGCATCTATGATAGACACCATCCCTTGATAACCGAAGTTCAACAAATATGCTGCTTCTTTCTCTACAAACTCTGCCAATTCTCTCTCCAGCTGCAGGTGCGCTTCCGTTTCACCAGACATCGCTCTTGCTCCCATTGGATAGAACATTCCGTATTCTGCTGCTGCTTTAGCATCTGCTTCCAAAACTTCTGGGTGGTTACAAAGACCCAAATAGTCATTAGCAGACCAGAAAACTACTTCTTTTCCTTGAAATTTCATTCTCGGCCCGATTTTCCCTTCTAATTTTGGGAAAATAAAATATCCTTCACCATAATCCGCAAACTGACCCAATGGTCCTGGATTTTGTTTAATTCTTTCAAAAATATCCATAATTTTTTCTAATTTATTAGTAATCAAATTTTTATATTATAATAGCGTCTTTATATTTAGCCATTTCACTATGGGTAAAGCCCATTTCCGCCATCCACTCATCACTATACACTTTGGTCATATATTTAGAGCCGTGGTCTGGGAAAATAAGCACCACCAAATCATCCTTTGTAAAGGTATGATTTTGAGCATATTGCTTAAACGCCTGCATCACAGCACCTGTGGTATAGCCTCCCATAATAGCCTCTTTTATAGCTATTTCACGGGTCATGTAGGCGCTGTTCTCATCATTTACTCTTACAAATTCATCTATTTTATCAAAAAGAAGTGTGTCTGGAATTAAATTTTTCCCCAAACCTTCTATTTGGTAAGAGTGGATTTCATCTTTATTGATTTTCCCTGTTTCGTGGTAAGTTTTCAGAATAGAGCCGTCTGCATCCACTCCGATGATTTTCACATCAGGATTTTGTTCTTTGATGTATTTAGCTGAACCAGAGAGCGTTCCACCAGTCCCTGTACATCCAAAAAGATGGGTAATTTTTTCTTCCGTTTGCTCCCAAATTTCTTTTCCTGTAGTCAAATAATGCGCTTCTACATTTAACTCATTGAAATACTGATTGATATACACCGAATTAGGTGTCTCTGCGGTAATTCTTTTGGCTACTTCATAGTAAGAACGAGGGTCATAAGCAGGAACACTGGCAGGACATACATAAACAGTCGCCCCCAATGATTTTAGGAAAGCTATTTTCTCTGGTTTTGTTTTATCACTTACTGCCAGAATGCACTTGTAACCGCGCAATGCACTAATCATCGCTACCGAAAATCCTGTATTTCCAGAAGTGGTTTCTACGATGGTAGCACCTTTGGTTAAAATTCCTTTTTTCTCAGCGGTTTCTATAATGTGCAGAGCTATCCTATCTTTCACGGAATGCCCTGGGTTATAAGATTCTAATTTTGCAAAAACCTTTGCAGGATTGTCCTCTACTACTTTATTAAGTCTTACCATAGGAGTGTTCCCTATAAGACCTAAAATATTATCATAAACATTATTCATCTAAAAAAATTATCTCTGAAAATTTTTGCAAAAGTAAGAAAAATCAAAGAATTATCTTGTATTCCTAAAATCACCTCCTATTTCCTTTTCTCTACATAAGACAAAATTTGCCAAAAAAGGATACACCCAAAACCTGCACCTATCATATCTGCAATCAAGTCATAAAAATCCATCGTCCGTCCCATATTCATCAGCCCCTGTGCAACCTCTGTGAATAGCGCATAAATAAACATCACCACCACAAAAAGCCATTTTTTTTGCTTAAAAAAAGCCACCCTATAACAGAATCCCAAAACAACAAAAATAAGGAAATGAACAATCTTGTCTAAGTTATGAAACTCAAACCAATGTTTCTCCCTATCAACCTCACCAGGTCTAAGAAGCATATAAGTAAGAAATGCCCAATAAATGGGCAATATCTTATATCTAAATAGGCGACTAATCTTATCCAATCACTTCGTTGTATTGGTCTGCAGAAAGAAGTTCTGACTGATCTACTCCTGCTGCTATTTCTAATTTTATAATCCAGCCCTTTCCATAAGGATCTGTATTTACTAGTTCAGGCTCGCTTTCTAGCTCTTCATTAAACTCTACTACCTTCCCAGAAAGCGGAAGATATAGGTCAGATACTGTCTTCACAGCCTCTACACTCCCGAAAACATCTCCTGCGTTTAGCTCATCATCCACACTGTCAATATCTACGAAGACAATGTCTCCTAACTCACTCTGTGCGAAATCCGTGATTCCCACCACAGCGATGTTTCCTTCTATTCTTACCCATTCATGGTCTTTTGTGTACTTTAGTTCTGCTGGTATGTTCATTTTATTTAAAATTTTTCTCCAAATTTAAACTAAAATCAGTAGAAAACAAAATTTATTTTATGAAATTCATCATGTTATTTTTTTAGTATTTTTCACAAAAATTGCCTTACCTTTGTAAAAGACCTTTTCGGTTTAACTATAATTGACAAACAAAGAGATGCAAAAACCTTTTAACGCAAAACAAATTCACATTCTAAATGTGGCTGAGGAACTTATTGCCCAAAATGGCTTTGAAGACACCTCTGTAAGGGAGATTTCTAAAAAAGCCAATATCAATGTAGCAATGATTTCGTACTATTTTGGTTCAAAAGAAAAAATGATGACCTGCCTGTATGAATACCGTATACAGAGGAGCAAAGAGAAATTCTCTGAACTTACCCAAATATTGGGCAACATAAGACCAGAAATCCAGATAAAAGAAATTATCAATTTCGTGGTCGGAGAAGTTCTAAAATACACTCATTTTCATGGTTTTGTTACTCAGGAAATGAAAAATTCTGAAAGAGTCAGAAATCTTCTCACAGATTTCTATCTTATCTGCACTAATATTATAGAAAAAATCATAGAAAAAGGCATGGCCACAGGAACTTTCAAAAAACCTGCAAAGGCGGAAGATATCATCTCCACTATCGTAGGAACTGTTCTATTTACCATCAGAAATAGGTCTTTTTATGAAAAATTCCTAAACTGCACCTCACAAGACCTGCCTCTGAAAATAGAGAAAAAAGTAATAGAACATTTGCACAACTGTGTTTTTGCTATTTTAGGCTTTGATGAAAAATAATTTTCTAATAAAAATGATAATTTTTTGTTAAATCAATTCTTTTGGCAAAAAAAATCATATTTTTGTGGTTTAAATTTATTTTTAGTCAAAATTTATGAAAAAATATTTTGTTGTTGCTTTAGCTTCATTGAGCATAATCTCGTGTAATAGACAGCTTACCACTGCACTTAAGAGTAGTGATAAAGACTATATCCTCAATACTGCTAATGAATTTTATGTACAAAAAAAATGGTCTAACGCCATCGCACTATATGACAGACTTCCTAACCTAGTCGCAGGGACTGATGATGCACCAGAAGTGGTTTTTAAACTCGCTTATGCCAACTATTATGACAAAAACTACAGATTGGCAGGACACCAGTTCAAAAATTTCGCAGGTACTTTCCTTAATGATCCAAGAAGAGAAGAAGCTTCATACATGGCTGCGATATGCTACTATCAAGATGCTGCGGACTACAATCTAGACCAAACCAGCACAGAATCTGCTATCAATATGCTTCAGGATTTCTTAAATAATCATCCTAATTCTGATAAAGAAAGAGCAGAAGATGCTAACAAAAAAATAGATGAACTTACCCAAAGGCTAGAAACCAAATACTACGAACAAGCCAGAAGATACTTCAGAATGGCTGATTACAGAGCGGCTGTCACTGCATTTGAGAATCTGCTGGAAGACTACCCAAGCACAAAACTAAGACAAAAAAGTTTTGAGCACATTATGAAAGCTAAATATGAGCTTGGAATGCACTCTATTTATGATTTGAAAAAAGATCGTTTAGAAAGTGCCATCGCCTTCTCAAAGGATGTGGAAAGAGATTTTCCTAATACGAGTTCTTCTAAAGAAGCGACTTCTATGAGAGAAAAACTAACTAAGGAATTAGAAAGACACCTAAAAGTAATCGAAGAAAACGAAAAAAGAAAAGCTGAATTCCTAGAAAAACAAAGAGAAGAAGAACTGAAAAAGAGAGAAAAGGAAGAAGAGGAGAAATAAAGTTTTTTGAATTTATTTTTTATTTATTAAATTTGCGGAATAATTTTTTGTAAAGATGAGAAACATTAAAGATATCAAAGCTGAAGTTAATACCATTACTTATGACAAAGATAAAATAGAGGAAAAAGTAGGAAGTATCTATGAAGCTATTGTAATCATGGGAAAAAGAGCAGAGCAAATCAACTCTGAAATAAGAACTGAGCTACATAATAAGCTTGATGAATTTGCTGTGCGTGACACTTCTTTAGAAGAAGTTTTCGAAAATAGAGAGCAGATAGAAATCTCTAAATACTACGAAAAATTACCAAAACCTACATCTATCGCTATCAAAGAATGGATGGATGATGAGATTTATTTCAGAAAAACCGATAAATAATCTTTTTTATTTTTATATTTATTTTATCAAAAAAGTTGTAATTTCGTGTGAGTTACAACTTTTTTGTTTTTATTTTACTTAAATTTATTCCAAATTTTAAAACCACATGAATTTATCAGGAAAAAAAATACTAATCGCTGTCACAGGCGGTATCGCAGCCTATAAAATCAATACTCTCGTAAGGGATTTCATCAAAAACGGAGCAGAGGTGCAGGTTCTCCTAACGCCGTCTGCAAAAGAATTTGTGAGTCCTCTTACTCTATCCACCTTATCTAAAAGAAGGGTATTCAGCGAGTTTTATTCGCAAGATGGAGAATGGAACAGCCATGTAGATTTGGCTCTGTGGGCAGATGTAATGCTGGTAGCTCCATGCACCGCAAACACATTGGCAAAGATGGTGAATGGCGTATGTGACAATCTAGTGATAGCCACCTATCTTTCAGCAAAATGCCCTGTATTCATAGCTCCTGCGATGGATCTGGATATGTACATCCACCCTTCTACTGAACGAAATCTAAAACTTGCTGAGGAATATGGGAATATCATCATCCCTGCAGAAGAAGGCGAACTAGCCAGCGGACTAGTAGGCAAAGGACGAATGGCAGAAACAGAAACTATCTATAAAACTATTTTTGATTTTTTTAATTCAAAGCAAAAAAAATCTTTAGCTGGAAAAACGGTTCTTGTAACGGCAGGCCCGACCTACGAAGCCATTGACCCTGTGCGGTTTATCGGAAATCACTCCTCTGGGAAAATGGGATTTGCCATCGCAGAAGAAGCCGAAAAAAGAGGAGCCAAGGTTATTCTAATTTCAGGGCCGACTGCACTAAGGACTGACAAAAACATATCATTAGAAAAAGTAAACTCCGCAAAAGAAATGTACAATGCTGTATTTCAACATTTTGACAATACAGATATTGCGATAATGAGTGCAGCAGTGGCGGACTATGCTCCAAAAGAAATTGCCCAAGAAAAAATAAAGAAAAATGATGAAGAGATGACCATCACACTAGTCAAAAACCCTGATATTCTGAAAACTATGGGCGAGAAAAAGAAAAACCAATTTTTGGTTGGTTTCGCTTTGGAAACTCAGAACGAAGAAGAAAATGCAAAAGGAAAACTAGCGCGAAAAAACTTAGATATGATCGTCCTAAACTCACTAAAAGACAGTGGCGCTGGATTTAAAAACGATACCAATAAAATCAAAATTATCACACCTTCGGAGCAGAAAGATTTTGCTCTAAAATCCAAAGAAGATGTCGCAAAAGATATTTTGGATTTTGTAGAAGAACAGTTACAAAAAAAACATACTTAAAAAAGTATGTTTTTTTATTTTATTTATAATTTATTGATGTTTAGTACTACTCCGCTCTATTAGCTTCCCATAGATAAAAATTATCCAGTTCTTTTGTCAGTTTGGAAAGCGCAATAGCAAAAAGTCCCAAATCATCCAAAATCCCAATAAAAGGAATAAAATCTGGAATAAAATCCAAAGGAGAAAGCATGTAGATAAATATAAGCACTGGGATAATAACCGATGATTTATTCATCTTATACTCTCCTCTAAATGAAGACTTTACCATTCTAAAAATATCAGGAATTTTAGTAAAAAAACTTCTGTTTTTATAAACTTGATAAGCCATCTTAATTTTTTTCATTTTTATAAATATTTTTTAAATAAAAGCAGCAAAACTCTTGCCAAAATTATAATTTATCTATAAAACTATGAACCGCCTGACTATTCCAGTCGGCCGCTCCTTCATCTTTTTTGAGTATCTGCCCTTCTTTCCCAAGGATGAAAGTGGTAGGAAAAACACCTATACTAAATTTCTCGCTAAGAGGCTCTTTCAGTAGATAAACAGGCGTAGTATAGCCATTTTTCTTAATAAAATCTCTCACCTTCTGTTCCTCATCCTGCATGGCAATGAGGACAAATTCTATTTTCCCTTTTTTACCTTCATAAAGGCTTTGGATAGTAGGAAATTCGGCTCTACAAGGCGGACACCAGCTTCCCCAAAAATTGAGAAAAATAGGTTTCCCCTTAAAATCGGACAAATTGGCATCTGGGACATTTATTCCCTTTAATTCTACATTATATTCTGATTCTGTGAGCGTTCCTATACTCTGCGACGCCTCCAAAGAAGGCTTCATCAAGAAAAGTCTTTGGATAGACTCACGAACACCTGGCACAAAGAAAAATGCCAATATAAACCCGCCAAATAGGATATTACTCCATTGTTTCTTTAAAAAGTTTTTCATTTTTTGATAATTTCTAATAATTTTTCTAATTCTTCCTGTGTGTAGTCATATTTTATCCAATGGATATTTTCTAATTTTCTAAGCCATGTAAGCTGTCTTTTAGCGTATCTTCGGGAGTTTTTCTTTATTTCCGAAATTGCAAAATCCAGCTCCCACTCGCCTGAAAAATATTTGAATAATTCTGTGTACCCCACCGTCTGCAGGGCAGTTTTATCTTTATAAGGAATAAGATTTTTCGCTTCTTCCAAAAGCCCATTCTGCACCATCAAATCCACCCTTTGGTTAATTCGATCATATATAATCTCTCTGTCCGCAGAAATCCCAATTCTGACAACATCAAAATCTCTTTTAACCAACGGATTTTCAATATTTTCCGTGTAAGTTTTTCCTGTCTGCCAGATAATATCCAAAGCCCTCATCAGTCGGCGCGGATTTTCTTTATCAACTATCTGATAATAAACACTATCCGATTCTTTCAAAAGTTTTTGCAAGGCTTCTATTCCACCCTCGCTGAAAAGCTTTTCTAATTTTTTCTGATTTTCTGGATTGGATTCTGGGAGATTGTTCAAACCCTCTGTAACCGCCTTTTCATACATTCCCGAACCGCCAACCAGCACTACATTGTCATATTTTTGGAACAGCTGTTCTAGTTTTTCCAAGGCATCTTTTTCATACTGCCCAATGGAATATTCATCCACCACACTGAGATTTCCTATGAAATGGTGTTTCACTTGGGCAAGTTCATCTTCTGTCGGCGCAGCCGTACCAATGGGTATTTCCGCAAAAAACTGGCGCGCATCACAGGATACAATTTCGGTTCCGAAATATTTCGCCACCGCGATTGCTAGTTTCGTTTTACCAATTCCCGTAGGCCCTACCACAGAAAAAAGTCCTTTCTTCATTTAATTTTAAAAATAGGCCTCAAAGATATGGATTTTACTTTTTTATAAATACTAAATTTAACAACTTTAATGTTTTCAAAATTTAATTAGAAATACTTTATTAAATAATACTTTGACTTTGTTTCACTTACTTTATAGTTTGTTTCTTGCATAATATGGCGTTTTATTTTAACTTTGCACAAACCTAAACGAATGTCTAAAAACAATACCAAATA
>CAUQVP010000062.1:0-10996 GCA_963521545.1 uncultured Flavobacteriaceae bacterium
CCCAAATTATCAGAATTATTTTGTGAAAATGTATTTTCCGAAGAGAAAATGCGTGAGTTTTTGACCAAAGAGGCTTTCACAGCCGTGATGGATGCCATAAAAAATGGAACTAAAATCCAAAGGTCAGTAGCAGACCAAGTGGCTCTCGGTATGAAAAACTGGGCGATGACCAAGGGTGTTACTCACTACACGCATTGGTTTCAGCCGTTGACAGGAACTACCGCAGAAAAACACGATACTTTTTTCACGCCGATAGGTGAGGGCAAAGCTATGGAGCGTTTTAATGGGGCAAACCTTATTCAGCAGGAGCCAGACGCTTCATCTTTTCCTAATGGAGGAATTAGAAATACCTTTGAGGCGAGAGGATATACCGCATGGGACCCTACTTCTCCCGCATTTATTATGGGAACTACCCTTTGTATTCCTTCTATTTTTATTTCCTATACAGGTGAAACATTAGACTACAAAGCTCCTCTTTTGAGAGCATTACACGCTGTGGATGAGGCAGCTACGGAAGTTTGTCAGTATTTTGATAAAAATGTAACCAAAGTTACGGCTACACTTGGCTGGGAACAGGAATATTTCCTTGTAGATTCGGCTCTTTTTAAGACCAGACCAGACCTTTTGATGACAGGAAAAACCCTTTTAGGGCACTCGCCAGCGAAGGGACAGCAGCTGGAAGACCATTATTTTGGTTCTATTCCTACCCGTGTGATGAATTTCATGAAGGAATTAGAGATAGAATGCGTGAAACTGGGCATTCCAGTATCTACAAGACATAATGAAAATGCACCCAATCAATACGAACTTGCGCCAATGTTTGAGGAAGCGAATGTGGCAGTTGATCATAATTCGCTGTTGATGGATCTGATGGCGAGAATAGCGCACAAGCATCATTTTCATATACTTTTCCATGAAAAGCCATTTGCGGGAGTCAATGGAAGCGGTAAGCATAATAACTGGTCGCTCTCTACCAATACAGGCGAAAACCTGCTGAGCCCTGGGAAAAACCCGAAAAAAAATCTTCAGTTTTTGACATTTTTTGTAAATGTGATTAAGGCGGTGAATGAATATGCAGACCTTCTTCGTGCAGGGATTGCCACTGCGGGGAATGACTATCGTCTGGGAGCGAATGAGGCGCCACCAGCGATTATTTCTGTGTTTATCGGTTCTCAGCTTTATGGAGTTTTGGAGGAATTGGAAAAAGTGAGCGAGGGGAAACTCAGCCCTGATGAAAAATATGATTTAAAACTAAATGTAGTCGGTAAAATCCCTGAAATTCTGCTGGATAACACAGATAGAAATCGAACTTCGCCATTTGCTTTCACGGGGAATAAATTTGAGATACGAGCGGTCGGTTCTTCGGCGAACTGCGCAGAGGCGATGACCATCATGAATTCCATTATGGCAAAACAGCTTCGTGTCTTTAAAAAGGAAGTAGATGCTTTGATAGAAGAAAAAGGATTGAAAAAAGATGAGGCTATTTTTAATGTACTGAGAGAATACATTAAGCAGTCTAAAAATATAATGTTCGAAGGGGACGGCTACTCCGAAGATTGGGTGAAAGAAGCTAAAAAACGAGGGCTGAGCAATCTAAAAACCACGCCAGAGGCTTTGAAAAGAGAATTAGACCCGAAATTCATCAGCATGTATGAAGAAATGGGAATCTACACCCAGCGTGAAATAGAGGCAAGAAACGAAATCAAGTTAGAGAAATACAGCAATATCGTAGGAATAGAGGCGAAAGTGCTGGCAGATGTGGCAAGAAACCACATCATTCCATCGGCGTTGAAATATCAGAACAGGCTGATAGACAATGTGAAAGGGCTGAAAGAAATCTACGGCGAAATAGACTTTAGACCTTTGGCGAAAGAGCAGATGAATCTGATAGAGAGAATTTCTCACAATGTTCATCAGATAAAAATAGGCGTGGATGAACTTTTGGAAGCCAAACAAAGAGCGGAAGCCATAGAGGACAATCAAAAACAAGCAGAAGCATTTTGTCAGGAAGTGAAGCCGCTTTTCTCAAAAATACGAGAAGCATCAGATGCGCTAGAAATGATGGTGGATGATGAACTTTGGCCGATGACCAAATACCGCGAACTGCTCTTTACGAAATAAACAAACGCTCAGTGCAAGGTTTTGTGCTGAGTTTTTTTAATAAAGATATAAAAACATGAATCAGAGAGAAAAACAATTGCAATTTCATAAAAATTTGGCGACGGGACTGCTTGTTTTGATGCTTGTCATTTACATAAGCATGGTGTTTTTGCAGAAAAAATATCCCGAAATGTCCTTTATAGGCTATGTGAAGGCTTTTTCCGAGGCTGCTATGGTGGGAGCTCTTGCCGACTGGTTTGCGGTAACGGCATTATTCCAAAAGCCAATGGGACTGCCCATTCCGCACACTAATTTGATAGAAGAGCGAAAGGTGGATATCGGGAATAATTTGGGAGGCTTTGTTGTAGAGAATTTTTTAAAACCAAAGCAGATTCGTTCTCATATTGTGGATATTAAAGTGTCTAAACACATAGTAGAATGGCTTTCCAAAGAAACCACTTCCGAAAAAATAGAAAACATCATAAAGGGAATGTCTCTCAATGTGAGAGGTAGCCAAATGCTTGTAGAATTTTTGGGCAAAGGAAAACATCAGGAATTATTTAATCAGCTTTTTGAGAAAATAGAAGTTTATATTTCTGAAAACCAAAATGTGGTTCGGAGAGAAATAGACAATCAGTTTCCGCCGCTTATTCCATCTTTCATCAGAGAAGCGATTTCGGAAAAGGTGGTGGATGGTCTGCAGGAATTTGTAATGAAAATTACTAGAGATGAGGCGCATTCTGTAAGGCGAGAAATGACAGCGCAGCTCTATGATTTTGCTGAAAAACTGAATTCTTCTGAATGGGAAAATAAAATATCTAAACTCCTGCAAGATAATGTAAATAAGCAGATTAGCGAATTTAAAACCAATGAAGAGTTTCAGAAAAAACTGGATGTTTGGTTTCAGAAGACGGCTTATAGATTTGCATTAAGAAATAAAACCAAAATAGGAGATTTTATCAGTGATACGGTCAAAAACTGGGAAGGCAAGGAGCTGAGCCAAAAGCTGGAAATGGAAGTAGGAAAAGACTTACAGTTTATCCGAATCAATGGGACTTTGGTAGGAGGTATGGTAGGTCTGGTGATTTATGCTCTTACACAGTTGCTATAAAAAAAACAAATCGGATATCCAAGGATATCCGATTTCGTCTAAAATAAATAAAATATAATGAAAAAACTAAAACTACTTTGGTTCTAACACACAGAATGGGATGATAATTTCTTCTAGGGAAATCCCTCCGTGTTGATAGGTGTCTTTATAATAATTCACAAAATGGTTGTAATTTTTAGGGTAAGCAAAGAATAAATTGTTCTTCGCAAAGATATATTTGCTGCTCACATTTCCTTTCGGAAGGAATAGCTTTTCAGGATTAGTAATCGCCCAGACATCTTTGTCTTCATAGGTTAGACTTTTTCCTGTTTTATATCTTATGTTGGTAGAGGTTTCTCTATCACCCACCACTTTGCTCGGTTTTCTTACATAAATCATTCCGTGGTCAGTCGTTATCACCAGCTTGAAGCCGTTCTCTGCTGCCAGTTTGATGATTTTGATGAGAGATGAATTTTCAAACCAATTGTATGTTAATGAACGGAATGTTTTATCATCTCTAATTAGCTGATCTACAATGGTATTATCGGTTTTCGCGTGAGAAAGAATGTCTATAAAGTTATAAACAATTACCAATAAATCATTGTTTTTGTGCTGATTAAAATCTTCTAATATTTTTCGCTCAAAATCAGCGTTTAATATCTTAATATATTTTGAACTTTTCCCTTGCAGACCTAGTCTTTTCATTTGGTCTTTTAGGAAATCAAATTCAAATTCATTTTTGTTCCCATCTTCATTGTCATTGAACCATTTATCTGGAAATCTTTTTTCTATTTCCAAAGGCAACAGCCCTGCGAAGAAAGAATTTCTAGCATACTGAGTCGCCGTTGGCAAGATGCTGTACAGATACTCTTCCGAAGTTTTATTGTAAAACTTAGTGAAAAGCGGTTCTACTACTTTCCATTGGTCATATCTCAGGTTGTCTATCACCAAAAGAAGAACTTTGTCTTTTTCTATCTCTGGTTTTACTTTTTCCTTGAAAAGGGTGTGGTTCATCAGAGGCTTGTCATTTGAGTTAAGCCAATGTTCGTAGTTGTTTTCTATGAATTTAGCAAATTGGATATTTGCTTCTTCTTTTTGATTTTGAAGTAATTCTGAAAACTCACTATCAAAAACCTTATCAAATTTTATCTCCCAATTAAGGATTTTCTTATAATATTCTGCCCAGTCTTCATAATTATGAAGATTGGAAAGTTCCATGCTCAGATTTCTGAACTCCTGCTGATATTCAGAAATAGTCTGCTGTTCTACCAAAGTATCTTGCTCAAGATTTTTCTTTAGTGAAAGTAGAACTTGATTTGGGTTCACTGGTTTTAGAATATAATCTGCAATTTGTGAACCTATAGCCTGCTCCATGATGTGTTCCTCTTCATTTTTCGTTACCATCACTATTTTGATGGAGCTGTCCAAGTTTTTAATCATTGGAATGGCTTCTAAGCCAGATATGCCAGGCATACTTTCGTCAAGAAGAACGAGTGCGAAACTGTTTTCCTCTATCAGTTCCAAGGCCTCATTCACATTGTTGATAGGAGTAACACTGTAACCTTTGCTTTCCAAGAAAACAATGTGCGGCTTCAGCATCTCTATCTCATCATCTACCCAAAGTATTTTTGACATAATTTTTTCCACTAATTTTCTGTTTTCAAAAGTATGGAGAAAAAATATTAAAATTATACCAACGAAATGTTAATGTTTGGTTAAAGTTTTTTTATAATTTTACACGATAAAATTTTTTTATGGCTAATAAGTTGAAAATCATCAATGATCCCGTTCATGGATTTATAAAAATCCCATATGAAATTATTTTTGATATCATGGAACATCGCTGTTTCCAGAGATTGAGAAGAATTTCTCAGACGGGACTGCTGAGTTTGATTTTCCCAGGAGCTACCCACACTCGTTTCCATCATGCGATAGGTGCGATGCATTTGATGTTTAATGCATTAGAAATCTTGAAACAAAAAGGTGTGAAAATTTCTACGGGAGAAGAAAAAGGAGCGATGTTGGCTGTCCTGCTTCATGATGTGGGACATGGACCTTTTTCGCATGCTCTGGAAAATATACTGATGGACAACTGGCATCACGAAAAACTTTCCCTTCTTCTGATGGAGCAGCTGAACGAGGAGTTTTCAGGCGAACTTACGATTGCGATACAGATGTTTCAGGGAAAATATCATCGCAAATTTTTTAATCAATTGATTTCCTCACAGCTTGATGTGGATAGGCTCGATTATCTCAAAAGAGACAGTTTCTACACGGGGGTTTCGGAAGGAAATATCAATACACAACGGATTTTATCAACACTGAATGTCCTTGATGATGAGCTGGTTTTGGATGAAAAAGGAATTTACTCCATTGAGCACTATCTCGTGGCAAGGATGTTTATGTATTGGCAGGTTTATTATCATAAAGCGGCAGTATTGGCAGAAAATTTATTGATAAAAATAATGAACAGAGCCAAAACATTGGTTTCGCAAAATGTGAAAGTAGAAGCTTCTGAAAATCTTAAATATTTCTTGTCCAGAGAGAGTTCTACACAGGCTACGGAGGAAGATATAGCGAGATTTATGGAGCTGGATGATACGGATGTGTTACAGGCTATAAAATCATGGAAAAATCATGAAGATTTTGTACTTTCGTATCTTTGTAAAACGGTGATTAACAGAAAGTTTCCTAAAATCATTTACTCTTCTACGCCTTTTTCGGATGATTTGGTAAGGGAGAAAATAAGGGAAACTAATTTGTATTTTGGGATAGAAAACGGAGATTTACTCGTGGATAATATTGAAAGAAGTCTACTGCCTTATGATAAAACCAAACAGCCTATCTATCTCCTGCGAAATGATATGGAAAAAGTAGCATTGGAACAGGCAGGAAGCCAGATTTTATCAATGAATATTAATGAAAAAACAACGAGATATATTTTGTCCTTTCCAAGGGAGATTTCATAATTTTTTATGTTAAAAATATAAACAAATATAAATTTTTATTATACTAATAGTATTTTTCTTATCTTTGCACGATTATGGAGTTTACAGCTGCTGAAATTGCTGGTCTTATCAAAGGAAAAGTAATTGGAGACCAAGGAATAAAAGTTCATGGATTTTCCCCTATAGAAGAGGGAAGGCATGGACATTTGTCTTTTATTGCGAATGAAAAATTTGCACATTTTCTACATTCTACGGAGAGTTCTGTGCTTATTGTTTCAAAAAATCTTTTGAAAGAAGAAAATTATAAGCCAGTCATCATAGAGGTGGAAGATGCATATCTTGCATTTCAGGTTTTGATGAACCTTTATCAGCAGATGACCGAAAAGAAAAAAGGAATAGAAGCGCAGAGTTTTATTCATAAAACGGCTGTTTTAGGCGAGGATATTTATGTAGGAGCATTTACCTATATTTCGGAAAATGCGATGATTGGTGATGGTGTTCAGCTTGCTCCACAGGTTTTCATTGGTAAAAATGTGAAAATCGGTAAAAACGCTAAAATAGACAGCGGTGCGAAAATCTATGATGGTTGTATCATTGGAGAAAATTGCGTTGTCCACTCTAATACTGTGGTAGGTGGAGATGGATTTGGTTTTCAGCCTACACCAAATGGGTATGACAAAATCCCACAGCTGGGAAATGTAATCATAGAAAATAATGTAGAAATAGGCTCTAACTGTAGTATTGACAGGGCTACCATAGGTTCTACCATTATAGGAGAAGGGACTAAAATAGACAACCTTATCCAAATCGCACATAATGTAAAAATTGGAAAAAATAATGTGATTGCTGCACAGGCAGGAATTGCAGGTTCTACTACCATTGGTAACTGGAATATGATTGGTGGTCAAGTGGGAATTGTAGGACATATCAACATAGGAAATCAAGTGAAAATACAAGCACAGAGTGGTGTAAATAAAAATGTAAAAGATGGCGAGGCATTGTACGGAGCACCAGCCATAGATGCAGGAGATTACCGAAGAAACTATGTGCATTTCAGAAACTTGACAGAAATAGTAAAAAGAATAAATCAATTAGAAAATAACTCAAAAGATAAAACTAATGAGTGATAAACAAAAAACTTTAAAAGGAGAAGTTTCCCTATCAGGAATAGGTCTTCATACAGGGAAAGAAGTGACCCTAACCATCAAACCTGCTAAGGAAAACATAGGCTATGTGTTCGTAAGAACAGACTTAGAGGGAAATCCACAAATAGAAGCGGATGCTAATTATGTGGTTTCTACTGATAGAGGAACTACATTAGAAAAATCAGGAGTTAAAATCTACACATGTGAGCATGTTTTGGCGGCATTAGTGGGGATGGATGTGGATAATGCTATCTTGGAGATGAATAATGCAGAACCTCCTATTATGGATGGTTCATCCAAGTTTTTTGTAGAAGCTATAGAGAAAGCAGGAGTGGTGGAGCAGGAGCAGCCGAGAGAGTATTTTGCTGTTACAGAGGTTGTTAGTTTCACTGACCCACAGACTGGTTCTGAGATTACCATTATCCCAGCGGATACTTATGAAGTAACTACGATGGTGGATTTTGGGACTAATGTTTTAGGGACTCAGAATGCTGTTTTGAAAAATATTTCTGATTTTAAAAATGAAATTTCTTCTGCTAGAACATTTAGTTTTTTACATGAATTAGAAATGCTTTTGGATGCAGGTCTAATCAAAGGTGGAGATATTTCTAATGCGATTGTTTATGTAGATAAAGAATTGACTCCTGAAACAGCTGAAAAACTTAAAAAAGCTTTTGGAAAAGATGATGTTTCCATTCAGCCAAATGGAGTTTTGAATAACTTGACTTTAAACTATCCAAACGAGGCAGCTCGTCATAAATTATTGGATGTTATCGGTGACTTGGCATTGACAGGAGTAAGATTAAAAGGAAAGGTAATTGCTAATAAACCAGGACATTACATAAATACAGAGTTTGCTAAAAAACTAAATAAAATATACAAAGCTCAAAAGAAGAAAAATGTTCCAAATTTTGATTTGAGTAAAGAGCCTATTTATGATATCAATGGCATTATGAGATTATTGCCGCACAGACCTCCGTTCTTGTTGATAGACAAGATTTTGGAACTGTCTGATAATCATATCGTAGGGCTGAAAAATATCACAATGAATGAACCGTTCTTTGTAGGACATTTCCCAAAAGAACCTGTGATGCCAGGAGTTTTACAGATAGAAGCAATGGCGCAGATTGGGGGGATTTTGGTGCTGTCAAGTGTCCCAGATCCAGAGAACTATTCTACATATTTTGTAAAAATAGATAATGTTAAATTCAAAAAGAAAGTAATCCCAGGGGATACACTTGTCTTTAAATTAGAGCTGTTAGCTCCTATCCGTAGAGGAATAGTACACATGCAGGGGTATGGCTATGTATGTGATAATGTAGTGGTGGAAGCAGAACTAATGGCTCAAGTAGCAAAAACAAAAATAGACTAAATGATTCATCAGCTTACAGCAGTAGACCCAAGAGCGAAAATTGGACAAAATGTTACTGTAGACCCATTTACCACCATAGCAGCGGATGTGGAAATAGGTGAAGGAACATGGATAGGCTCTAATGTTACCATTATGAATGGAGCAAGAATTGGTAAAAACTGCAGAATTTTTCCAGGAACTGTCATCGCTGCGATACCACAAGATTTGAAGTTTGATGGAGAGGAATCACAAGTTATCATTGGTGATAATACGACCATTAGAGAATGTGTAACAGTTAATAGAGGAACCAAGGCTTTAGGATATACTAAAATAGGAAATAATTGTCTAATCATGGCTACATCTCATATCGCTCATGACTGTGTTGTCGGTGATAATGCCATTATAGTAAATGGATGCGCGATAGGCGGACATGTAGAAATAGGCGATTATGCTATCATAGGTGGGCTGAGTGCCGTGCATCAGTTCTCTCGAATAGGAAAACATGTAATCACGGCAGGAGGTTCTTTGGTTAGAAAAGATATTCCGCCTTATGTCAAAGTAGGAGGAGAGCCGCCTGTTTATGCAGGAATTAACTCGGTTGGGCTGAGAAGAAGAGGAATTTCTAATGAGAAAATTTTAGAAATTCAGTCCATTTATAGAGTGATTTTCCAAATGGGAATGAATGTATCTCAAGCATTGACATATATAGAAAGAGAAGTGCTGTCTACACCAGAAAGAGATGAAATTGTACAATTTATACAATCATCTCAGAGAGGAATCATCAGAGGTGGTAGTATGAAAAAAGAGGAAGAAGATAATCAAGATTAAAAATAATTAGAATAAAAAATGGCAACAACAGCTGATATTAGAAAAGGACTTTGTATAGAGTTTAACCATGATATTTACAAGGTAATAGAATTCCTTCATGTAAAACCAGGAAAAGGTCCAGCTTTCGTAAGAACAAAATTAAAATCAGTAACGAATGGAAAAGTTTTAGACAACACTTTTTCAGCTGGGCATAAAATCGATGAAGTTAAAGTAATTACGCGTAAATTTCAGTATCTTTATGATGATGAGAATGGATATCATTTCATGAACAATGAAGATTTTTCTCAAATCTATCTAAACAAAGAAATGATAGAAAATGCTCAGTTTATGAAGGCTGGAGAGGAAATTACAGTAATTTTGAAAGAATCAGATGAAACGCCTCTTTCTGCTGAACTTCCTGCGACAGTATTTTTGGAAGTGACAGAAGCAGACCCAGGTGTGAAAGGAAACACAGCAACTAACGCCTTGAAAAATTGTATAGTAGAAACAGGCGCTAGAGTTTTGGTTCCGCTATTCATAGAACCAGGAGATAAGATTAAAGTAAATACAGAAGACGGCTCTTATTTAGAGAGAGTTAAATAAATTTATATAACCACTATGAAATTTACTAAAGTCCAGACATTAAAGCAGATAGCAGAAATTATCGATGCCAAATATATTGGTGCGGATGATTTTCCTATTTCTGGAACAAATGAAATTCATAGAGTAAAATCGGGAGAGATTGTTTTTGTAAATCATCCTAAATATTATGAAAAGGCTTTAAATTCTGAGGCGACAGTTATTCTCATTGATAAAGAAGTTGATTGTCCACAAGGGAAAGCTCTTTTGGTTTCGGATGATCCATTTAGAGATTTTAATAAAATTAATGTTCATTTTACTCCAATACAGACATTTAAAACTTGTGGAGAAAATGTGAAAATAGGGAAAAACAGCCAGATTCATTCTTCTGTAATTATAGGAAATGATGTGGAGATAGGAGAAGAATGTATCATCATGCCAAATGTGGTGATAGGCGATAGAACTAAGATAGGAAATCGCTGTATTATCCAGTCTGGGACAGTTCTTGGAGGAGATGCGTTTTATTACAGAAAACTGCCAACAGGCTATATCAAGATGCTTTCAGTAGGAAATGTAGTTTTGGAAGATGATGTGGAAATAGGAGCAAACTGCACCATAGACAGAGGTGTTACAGATACTACAATCATAGGAGAAGGAACGAAGATGGATAATCAAATCCAGATAGGGCATGATACTATCATAGGGAAGAGATGTCTGATTGCTTCACAAGTTGGGATTGCAGGATGCTGTAATATAGGCAATGATGTTACCATCTGGGGGCAGGTAGGAGTTTCCTCGGATATTACAGTAGAAGATGGAGTGGTTATTTTGGCAACTTCGGGAGTTTCAAAAGATTTGAAAAAAGGTAAAACTTATTTCGGAGCACCTGCGGAGGAAGCCAAGGAATATTATAAAAAACAGGTAAAAATTACTCGATTGATACAAGGATAATAAAAAAATGTTACTTTTGTACTTT
>CAUQVP010000063.1:0-10885 GCA_963521545.1 uncultured Flavobacteriaceae bacterium
TCAGCGAAATTGATAGGCGAGTTTTCATCGTATCCTTGTGGGTTTTCTTGTGGCGTTTGTAGATATCTTTCTGTATAGATTGTATCATAATAGCGCCAAGTGGTTACTGGTGCTACAGCGATTCCTACCTTGAAAACATCTGCTCCTTTGGTCATCGCCAGACTTGCCATATATCCTCCAAAACTCCATCCAAATATCCCAATTCGCCCAGCATCTACATAGCTCTGTGAACCGATCCACTGTGCAGCAGCGATTTGGTCTTCTATCTCGTATTTTCCTAAATTCTTGTAAGTAGCTTTTTTATACTTCGTTCCACGATAGCCTGTTCCTCGCCCATCTACACAAAGCACAATGTATCCTTTTTGAGCCAAAAGGTTAAACCAAATTGTGTTTCTGCCGTCCCAAGCGTTGCTTACCTGTTGTGAGCCAGGGCCAGAATACTGGTACATCAGCACAGGATATTTCTTGTTTGGCGAGAAGTCTTTCGGTTTTATTATCCAAGCGTTCATCTGATCGCCGTTTTTGTTTGGAATTTGTAAAAATTCTTTGGCTACGAAACCATCCGACTGCAGTTTTTTCAGCGCCGAATTATTATTTTGTAATTCTCGCAGAGTTTTTCCGTTAAAATCTCTCAAAGTGTAAGTATTCGGCTGTTCTGCGGAAGAATGTGTGTTGATGAAATATTGGAAAGACTTACTGAAATCCGCGTTATTGGTTCCGTTTGATTCAGAAACTATCTGCTTTTTCCCTGTTTTGATGTTTATTTTGCTCACCACTCTACTGGTGCTGCCTTTTTCAGTAGTCTGCACCAAGATTTCAGAATTTTTTGGACTAAAACCATAGTAGTCAGTGATTTCCCAGTTGCCTTTGGTAATTTGTTTTTTCAGTTTTCCGTCGGGCGTGTACCAGTAAAAATGTCTGAAACCATCTCTTTCCGAAGCCCAAAGGAAAGAATTGTCCTCCAAAAATTCCAAAGAAAGATTGTCCGTTTCTATCCAAGCAGCATCCGTTTCGGTTAGGATTTTCTTGATAGAATAGTTTTTAGTATTTATCTTGATGATTTCCAGTTTGTTCTGATGCCTGTTGGAAGTCGCTATCGCTATTTCATTAGGCTGCGCAGTCTGGAAAACCTGTGGAATATAATAAGTTTCAAAGTTAGCAAGATTGATTTGCGTGGATTTATTCAGGTTTAAATCATAGGCGTATACCGAAACTTTTGAGTTTTCTTCTCCAGCTTTCGGATATTTGAAACGAAAATCCTGCGGATACAGATTTCCATTGAAAACCTGCATGTTCATTTCTTTTACTTGGCTTTCATCAAATTTCACGAAAACCAGACTTTCGCTGTTTTTAGCCCATTGGTACATATCTGCATGCCCGAATTCCTCCTCATACACCCAGTCTGCCAGTCCGTTGATGATTTTATTTTTCTCACCATCGAAAGTGATTTGGGTGATTTTTTCAGAGCCGAGGTCTTGGTAATAAAGATTATTCCCAGAGATAAAAGCCACGAACATTCCATCAGGAGAGAATTTAGGCTCCTGAACCCAGTTTCCGTTGTTTAGGGCAGTTGTTTTTCCGTTTTTACTGAGATTTACTACATGGTATTTTCCTAGGAAAGAATGGCGGTAGATAGGCTGTTGTTCGTTCAGAACCAGCACTTTGCTCTCATCATGGGAAAATGTATAGTCCTGTATTTTAGCCTCTAAGATGGTTTCTATTTTTTTTCCTGTTTTGTAGGAATATTTTACGATTCCATCTTTTTCCAAAACGGTGTAGTGTTCTCCATCGTTCATGGAGTTTATCCCATAGATATACTCGGTTCTGTAATAGCCTGAGTGTATTTTATTTAAAGTGATTTCCTGAGCGGAGTTCAGCGTAAAGACACTAAAAACCACACAAGAGATTAGTTTTTGATATAAAATCTTCATTTTAGATAAATTTTAGAAAGTTGCCCAAAGATAATGATTCTTTAGAAGAAATTTAAGAAAATTTAACAGAAGTTTAAGAAAACTTAACAGAAGTTTAACTTTGACAAACTTAACTTTGACAAAAAAAATGAATCCAACAAATAGAAAATCGTAAAAATTTGAACATTATGAAAAAGTTAGTTTTAAGTTTAGCATTAGTCGGAGCATTTGGTTTTGCATCAGCACAAGAAGCTCCGAAGGAACATCACTGCCGCCACTCAGAACATAAAAAAATGGAAAGAGAAAAAGGCGATAAGGTAAAAAGATTAGAAGAACTCAATCTTTCCGAAAAACAAACAAAACAACTGGAAGAACTCCATAAAGAGCACAAAGCGGACAAGGAGAAACTTCATGAAAAGCATCAGCGAAAACTCAAAAAAATCTTGACGCCTGAACAGTATGAAAAATGGCAATCCAGCCACTCAAAGAAAAAGGATGAAAGGAGAATGCCGCCTCCGCCACCTATGGAACAGCCAGAAATAAAAGGAAATTAAAAACGAAAAAGCAGGAATCTATGTTTCTGCTTTTTTAATTTTTAAAATATTTTACTAATCCGCCTTTGTAGCAGTGAGTTTTCCGTGCTCTATTCCTTTTACAGAAATAAGGCTATTGGCAAGTTCTATCAGAACAGAAGATTTTCCTTTCACAGCGATAATCTCCATGCACAAATCATGCTCCAAGTGGAAATGCAGAGAAGACAAAATATTGTCATGATATCTATGCTGGATGTTGGTAAGTTTATTTACCAATTCCCTTCTGTGGTGGTCAAATACCAAAGTAATAGAACCAGCCACTATGGCATCATTATCCCATTTTTCTGTGACTAAGCTCTTGTTAATCAGATATCTGATAGCTTGAGAACGATTTTTAAATAAATTCTCTTCTGCATATTTATCTAATGCCTCTAAAAGGTCTTCTTCCAGAGAAACTCCAAAACGAACAATACCCATAATAAATAGTATTTAAAAGTTATAACAAATATAGTGATTTTCGTCAATAGAAATAATATTTTTTATTAAAAAAATGTTATTATTTCATTATTTTTGCGACAAATCTTTTGATAATGACCAAAAAACAAAGAGCCGATTTTGTGAGAAAAGAGCTGGATAAACTTTATCCCAAAGTTCCTATTTTCCTGCACCATACAGATGCCTATACGCTGTTGGTAGCGGTGGCTCTTTCGGCGCAGACTACAGATAAAAAAGTGAACGAAATCACTCCTGAGCTTTTTCGAGTTGCAGGAACTCCACAAGCCATGGCAAGGCTGGAAGTAGCAGAAATAAAGGATTTAATAAAAGAAATCGGCCTGTCTAACACCAAAGCTAAAAACCTGAAAGGTATGGCAGAAATGCTGCTCAGTGATTATGAAGGAGTGGTGCCGCAGACTTTTGAGGAATTAGAAAAACTACCAGGCGTAGGACACAAAACCGCCTCTGTGGTGATGAGCCAGTGGTTTGGTTTCCCAGCGTTTCCTGTGGATACGCATATTCATCGGCTGATGAAACTTTGGAAACTGACAGAAGGCAAAAATGTAACCCAAACCGAGGCCGATGCCAAAAAACTTTTCCCTCAGAAAGATTGGAATAAGCTACATTTGCAGATTATTTCCTATGGAAGGGAATATTCTCCAGCGAGGAACTGGAGTTTAGAAAAAGATTTCATCACAAGACAAATGTTTGAAAAATAAATGACACCGAAAGTTTCCATCATTACTCCGAGCTACAACTCTTCTGAATTTATAGAAGAGACTATAAAGTCTGTTCTTGCCCAGACTTTTCAGGATTGGGAATGGCTGATTACTGATGATAAATCAAGCGATAATACGGCTGAAATCATTAAAAAATATAACGACCCAAGAATAAAACTGCAAGTCCTCGGACAAAATGGCGGCGCAGGAAACGCAAGGAACAAAAGCCTTGAAAGGGCGGTTGGGAGGTATATTGCATTTCTTGATTCTGATGACCTTTGGTATCCGGAATATCTGGAAACTATGATAGGTTTTATGGAAGAAAAAAATGTGGAATTAGCCTATTGTAGCTATTCAAGATGTGATGAACATACAATGGAGCCAATTCTAAAGGATTTCAAAGCGGATACAGTTGTAACTTTTTCTAATTTATTGGAAACCTGTAGATTAGCTCCTGTTTCTACCATTTATGACACAAAGAGAGTGGGCAAATTTTTATTTCCTATAAAAAGCAAGAGAGAAGACCATGTGATGTGGCTAAATTTATTAAAAGTAATTCCTAAGGGATATCCTGTGGAAAAAACTTTGGCTAAATATAGAATGCGCGAAGGCAGTGTTTCCCGAAAGAAAAAAGACATTATAAAAGACCAATATTTGGTGTATAGGGAATTTATGGGGTTTTCGGTGGTGAAGTCCTTGTATTACACCTGTCTATGGGCAGTGAATGGTTTCATGAAATATTCTAAATGGTTCAAAGGATGAAACCTTTCCATTTCAAACAATTCAGCATTTTGCAGGACAAAAATGTGTTCCGAGTGGGAACAGATGGCGTTTTGTTTGGAGCATTGGCGGCTTGTGAGGCAGCTTCCAAGGTGCTGGAAGTAGGCACGGGCACGGGACTAATTTCTCTGATGACAGCCCAGCGAAATCCCAAAGCCGAGATTTTAGCGATTGATATTAATGAAAAAGCAGTGGAGCTGGCAGTGCAGAATTTTAGTAATTCGCCGTTTAGGGATAGGCTGAGAGCTGAACTTTTTGATTTTAAAAATTATATTTCTGAAGAAAAATTTGATTTAATTCTCTCCAATCCACCTTATTTTGAGCAGATGGATTCCTCTCAAAAAGATGTTTTGGCGCGGCAGCAGGTGGAGCTTAATTTTGAACAGCTGATACAGAATTCTTCGGCGTTACTTTCGGAAAATGGATTGTTTTCGGTAATTATCCCAAAATCATCTGAGGCTTTTTTTATAGAAAAATGTGCGGATTTTGCACTGAAGCTTAGACGAAGAGTAGTTGTTCGCGGCACTCCACAAGCCGAAGCAAAACGCTGTGTGCTGGAGTTTTCTTTTTGTGAGGGAGAGCCTCAGGAGGAAGAGCTTGTTTTAGAAGTTTCGCCACGATGCTACTCGGATGAATATCTGCAACTTACGAGAGATTTTCATGTTTTTGAGAAGAAGTAGGGAATAAAAAATATTTATGTTTTATTTATTTAATAATATTTTTATCATTAGATGAATTATTCCCCAGCAAATCAGAAATACAATGGTTTGTAGAATAAAAATCGAAGAAAAAGATAAATCTACCATTGCTAAACCAAATAAAAGTGTATTCACAGGTAAGGTAAAAATAACCAAAGGCAGCCAGAGAGGGTGTTCGTGGCTGAAGCCAAATGTCTGGAATTTAGGGAAACTTACGAGTACAACTATAGTCCCTAGTAGTACATATATTAAACTTATACTAAAAGATAGAAGTAATAATTTTTTGTTTTTCATTCACATAAAAATTCTGTTGAGGTTAATAATCCACTTTTGAAATAGAATTCAGCATAGCATTTGTCTTGCTCTTGGGCATCGCATAAAGTATCAAAATAATAGATTAATACTTCTGCATCATTGATAAATTTTTTTTCATTGGGTTCTCCAAAAACATTTATAAATTTTTCTTTTGAAGAGTGGTTTAGGTTGTGTTTTGCTGTTAGTTCAATGGCGAGTTTCTCTGTTCTTAGTTTTAGACAGCCGTTTTGGTCTTTTTTCCAGTCATTGATAATCATTACATTTTGTTTAGGTTTATCTTTAAATAAATTTTTTAAAAATATACCTGTGGCTAATAGTCCTAATCCTATAATGACATATTTAATTATATTATTTTTCATCTAAATCTGAGGTGTTCATTAGTTTGGAGTAGAAGTTAGAACAACCATATTTTTTCCTAATGTATTCTGCTAAATATATTCCCACTAAAATCCCACATCCTTCCGTAATGATGCACCATAATAAAGACTCGGATAAGTTCCACACGAAGAAACTGATAATACTGGTCGCCATTATTGGGCATAAAGCAATCGACAGCCAATAAAGAATTTCTATGAATTTTATTTAACAGAAATGATTTTGTTGGTTTCTTCTATAAAATCCAAAATCTGCTCTCCGCCCAGTTTTTTCTCTGCTGAGGTGATAAAAATATTGGGTAATTCTTCCCAAGTTTCTAAAAGAATTTTCTTGTATTCCGTGACGCTTTTTTCTGCAGCAGCTTGGGTTTTCATCTTGTCTGATTTGGTGAAGATGATGGAAAATGAAATTTGGTTTTCTCCGCACCATTCTATAAATTCCAAATCTATCTTCTGTGGCAGGTGGCGGATATCCACCAAAACAAATAAATGAACGAGGTTTTCTCTGTTGAGAATATAGTTGGTAATCAACTTTTCAAAATCTTTTCTCTGCGATTTGGAAACTCTTGCGTAGCCGTAGCCGGGCAGGTCGGTAAGGTACCATTCTTCATTGACCAAAAAATGATTGATAAGCTGCGTTTTCCCTGGTGTTTGCGAGGTTTTCGCTAAGTCTTTTTGGTTCATCAGGGCGTTTATCAGAGAGGATTTTCCTACATTACTTCGCCCGATGAAGGCATATTCAGGAAGATTTGGCTCTGGGCAGTCCTGCCATTTTTGGCTGCTTTTTACGAAGGAAACAGATTTTATTTTCATTTTTAAATTTTGTATTTGAAAAATGGAAGCTAGTAACTAACTTCCATTTGTTAAACTTTATCTTTTAACCAGTTGTAGAGAATTCCATTAAATTCCTCTGGTTTTTCCATCATTGCGGCGTGTCCACATTGGTCTATCCAAAACAGCTCCGAATTAGGTATCAGCCTGTTCATTTCTATGGCCACATCTGGCGGAGTTACATTGTCCTGTTTTCCCCAAATGATGCAGGTAGGACATTTGATGTTAGGCAGTTCATTCTGCATATTGTGTTTGATGGCACTTCTTGCCAGCATCACTGTTTTTATGCCTTTCATTCGGTCATTTACGATGCCGAAAACTTCATCTACAAGCTCATCTGTGGCTACATCAGGGTTATAAAAAACTTCTTGGGTTTTTCTTTTGATGTATTCTTTGTCACTTTTTCTAGGGAAACTATCTCCGAAAGAACGCTCATAAAGTCCTGAACTTCCTGTAAGAACAAGAGAATGAACATATTCTGGACGAGCCAAAGTAAGGATAAGTCCTATGTGTCCTCCCATGGAGTTTCCTACCACAGTGACAGGTTTTCCTATCTCTTGTTTGATGAATTTTCCTACGAACTTAGAGATAGCTGTGAGATTGGTATTTAGCACAGGTAAGTCATAGATAGGCAACTGTGGGACAAATACTTTGAAGCCTTTGTCAGCGAAGAATTCAGCCATTTCCTCGAAATTGCTGAGTCCTCCCATAAGCCCATGCAGAAGAACCATAGGATGGCCTTCTCCTTTCTCTATGAAGTGATACTTTTTATCTTTTTTTGTCTTAAAAATCATACCAATACTCACAAAAGTAATCGCAAAGATATTAAATAAAAATGTAAAAAATAGGTTTTATCTCAAAAAAATGAATATTTACTACCGAAATCATTTTATTATAAGATATAACTTATCCACATGAAAGATAAAATTAGATTTGTTTTAAAAAAATATCTATAATTTTGTAAACTTATAGTATATCAAAGTAAGTTAGAAATGTATCATAAACCTGTTTTACTCGCAGAAAGTGTAGATGCCTTAGTAAATAATCCTGATGGCGTATATGTGGATGTTACCTTCGGTGGAGGAGGGCATTCTCGTGAGATTTTGTCCAGACTTTCCGAAAAGGGCAGGTTGTTTAGTTTTGACCAAGATTCAGATGCGTTAAATAATGCCATAGAAGACCCTAGATTTACTTTGATTAACCAAAATTTTAGATTTTTAGAAAATTCACTGCTGATGTATGGTGTGGCTCAGGTGGATGGTGTTTTGGGAGATTTGGGAGTTTCTTCTCATCAGTTTGACCAAGCTGAACGCGGATTTTCTATCAGAAGTGATGCCCCTTTGGATATGCGTATGAACAATATGCAAAGCCTTGATGCTCAAAGTGTAGTCAATGATTATGAAGAAGAGCTTTTGGCGGATATATTTTATTATTATGGAGAGCTAAGAGAGGCAAGGAAATTAGCAAGAGAAATCGTTCGCTATAGAAAGGAAACAAGAATAGTAACCACAGAAGATTTAAAAAAAGTTTTTTCATACATACCAGCTCATAAGAGTAATAAATTTTTTGCACAAGTTTTCCAAGCGATAAGGATAGAGGTAAACCAAGAGCTAGAAGCACTACAGGAACTACTAGTTCAGTCTTGTAGAATATTGCGGAAAGGAGGGAGATTAGTGGTTATATCTTATCATTCTTTGGAGGATAGATTGGTTAAGATGTTTTTAAAATACCAGATGTTTGAAGGGGAGCCAGAGCGGGATATTTATGGAAACTATGAAAAGAAATTTGAGCTTCCATATAGAAAAGCGATAGTTCCTACGGAAGAAGAAATAGAAGATAACTCACGAGCAAGAAGCGCGAAAATGCGTGTCGGGATAAAACTTTAAGTAAAGAAATGGCAAAAAGAAAACATCATCATCCTTCAAGGAAATTCACTGTAATGGATCTCCTGAAAGGAAACTTTCTGAATAAGGAAGAGGTAAAGCAGCATTATAAATATATTTTGTTTTGCTTCACACTTTTGATGATTATGATTTTTACCAATGATTTGGTGAATAGAAAGATAGGGGAAGTGAATGCTCTGAAAAGTCAGGTGGAAGAATACAAGTCTCAGAACGCCTATACCCAGAGCAAATTGATAAAAATAAAACTGGAGTCAGAACTCAGTAAGGAGGTTTTGAGAGATTCTTTACAGGCATTGGAATCTCATCCTTTGAAGATATTAGTAAAAATGGATAGTTTGGACTATGGCAGAATCAAATGATAAAAAACGAGCGAAAACACTCTATTGGGGCTACCTTTTTGTAATAGTAGCAGCGATTCTGTTTATAATTTTTGGGGTTAGAATTGTCTATTTGCAAAATAATTCAAATGTGGATGACATACAGAGAACCATTCAGGCGAATTATAGAGCAGATACCATTAAAGCAGCGAGAGGAAATCTATATGCTGCCGATGGCTCTATTCTAGCAACCACAGTTATAAAATATAATGTTTTTGTTGATTTTAAAATTATAAAAGATTCTGTTTTTGATAAGAAGGTGGGAATTTTGTCAGATTCTCTACATAAGATGTTTGGGAAAACCAAACAAGAGTTTAGAAGTTCTTTGAAACAACAAAAAAGAAGACAAAACCAATACTATACATTAGCGTTAAATCTTGATTTTGAGCAAGTTAATAGGCTTAAAAGATTTCCTATATTCGGAAAATATAATGCGAAAACAAAGACCTATAAAAAAGAAAGATGCCTGATAATAGAACCAAAATACAAAAGGATTTTGGCGACTAACCAAATCGGAGCGGGAACTATCGGGATTGATGATGAGAGAGGAAAGTCGGGCTTTGAAGGGGCTTTTAGTCAGTATCTTTCTGGGAAAGATGGTAGAAGATGGGTGCAGAGAGTAAATTCTAAACAGTGGAAGCCTATTGATTTTTGGGAAATAAGAGAACCTATCGATGGGCAGGATGTTTATACCACACTAGATTTGAGGATACAGGATATTGCCCATTCTGCTTTGGAAAAACAGCTCTATGCATTTAGCGCTCATCATGGAAGTGTTTTGGTCATGGAGACAACAACTGGGAAAATCCGAGCGATGGTGAATCTCCGTAAAAATGAACAAGGTAGGTATGTAGATGCATATAATTATGCCCTAAGGGATGCTACAGAACCAGGTTCTACATTTAAGGTGGTTTCTCTTTTGGCGGCGATGGATGACGGATTTATAGACAAAAATACAACTGTAAATACAGGCGGTGGTATTTGGGAATATAACGGACAGCGGATAACTGACAGCCACATGGGAGGAACTTATGACATTAGTCAAATATTAGCATTGTCAAGTAATGTAGGTTCGGCTAAACTGATAGTAAAATCATATTCGTCTAATCCACAGATATTTATCAATCATCTTAGAAGATGGAAAATGTTTGATAAACTGGATATAGAACTCCCTGGTGCGGCTAAACCTATGATTGTAACACCAGAGAGCAAAAGATGGAATAAGGCGACACTTGCATCAATGTCTTATGGTTATGCTTCGGCATTCAGTCTATTACAGCTTGCTACTTTTTATAATGGAATAGCCAATGATGGCAAAATGGTAAAACCGCTTTTTATCGATAAAATAATGAAAGATGGCAAGGTGACACATACTGCGACTCCGCAGGTTATGGTAGAAAAAATGGCGTCTCCTAAGGCTATCCAGATGATGACAGAGGCTCTCACCAAAGCTGTAGAAAAAGGAACAGCTAAGAGTATCTTTACACCGAATCTGAAAATGGCAGGGAAAACAGGAACTACTCGTTTTGAATACTGGAAAGGAGGCGGAAAATACCAAGCTTCATTTGCAGGGTTTTATCCAGCGGATGACCCTAAATATACTTGTATTGTGATGATTAACCAGCCACAAGGGAATTATTATGGAGGAGTAGTGGCAGCGCCTGTGTTTAAAGAAATTGCAGGGAAAACATTCCTAAAAACGCCACTTAATATAGGCGAAGAAATGCTGGATGATAAAAAAGTAAATTTAAATAAACTAATCACTCCTAATCCTAAAATAAACATAGTAGGCAGAAAAATGCCAAGTCTGAAAGGATTAGCAGGAAAAAATGTGATTCCACAGCTGGAAAATCAGGGGTATCGTGTTAGTTATAAAGGAGTTGGAAGAATATTAGAACAGTTCCCAGAAGCAGGAACAGTGATGAAGAAAGACCAAAAAATTTATCTAA
>CAUQVP010000064.1:0-10695 GCA_963521545.1 uncultured Flavobacteriaceae bacterium
TCCAAATAAATGGGAAGAGATAAATAGATAAAAAAATCCATCACATTTCGTGATGGATTTTTTATGGTTTTCTTACCAGATTTTGATTCTGTTTTCTGGTTTTTTATAGAGTTTGTCTCCTTCTTTTACATTAAATGCCTTGTAGAAAGCATCTACATTGATAAGCGGAGCGAAAGCTCGGTAGAACCCTGGTGAGTGCGGGTCTGTTTTCACCTGGTTGATGAGGTACTGCTCTGTAGATTTAGTTCTCCAGATAGTAGCCCAGCTTAGGAAAAATCTTTGCTCTTGAGTATAACCGCTGATGACACCTGGATTTTTTCTTTCTTTCAGGTACATTTGAAGGGCATCGTAGGCGATAGCAACACCACCTAAATCCGCGATGTTTTCACCGCTGGTAAATACACCATTCACGAAACTTCCTTTTACAGGCTC
Source organism: uncultured Flavobacteriaceae bacterium (assembly GCA_963521545.1). Lineage (GTDB taxonomy): Bacteria > Bacteroidota > Bacteroidia > Flavobacteriales > Weeksellaceae > JABCPE02. The sequence continues at coordinate 433 of CAUQVP010000064.1, forward strand.
GTATTTGCTGTACTGCTCGGCAAGTTGTTTTACTTTGATGTCAAAATTCTTACGGTCTTGCTCTGTCCACCAGTTGTTGAGGTTTCCATCTCCATCGAAACGAGCTCCTCCGTCATCGAATCCGTGAGAAATCTCGTGTCCGATAACCGCTCCTATTCCTCCGAAATTCACCGCTGGATCAGCTTTGAAATCAAAGAAAGGCGCTTGTAGAATAGCCGCTGGGAATACGATTTCGTTGTTCGTAGGGCTGTAATAGGCATTTACCGTTTGTGGCGGCATTCCCCATTTTTCTTTATCTACAGGTTTTCCTACTTTTTCTAGGCTTTTCTCGTAGCTCCATTCAGCTACATTTTTTAAGTTAGAATAAAGTGAAGCCCCATTTTTAGGCGATTCTACTACGAGTTTAGAGTAATCTTCCCATTTGTTCGGGTAGGCTACTTTTACAGAGAATTTGTGTAGTTTGTCTAGAGCTTTAGTTTTAGTTTCGCTGGACATCCATTCTAGTTCACTGATGTGCTTGTGGTAAGCCTTTTTCAGGTAGCCTATGAGGATTTCCATTTCTTGTTTAGCCTCTGGAGAGAAATATTTTTGTACATATAATTTTCCAAAAGCTTCACCAAGAACACTGTTAATTAGGCTGAGAGCTCTTTTGTCCATAGCTCTTTGCTCTTTTTGTCCTTGTAGATATTTGCTGTAAAAATCAAAGTTGATTTTATCCAATCTTTGGTCAAGGCTCGATGCACTTCCAGAAAGAAGACGAAGTTTTAGATAATCTTTGATTAGAGCGATATTATTACTATTGATGAATTTATCAAGGTTTTCGTAATATTTCAACTCGGATAGAATTACACGGTCTGTGTTTACTCCTGCTTCTTTCAGGTAGTTAGCCAAATTTACATTTTTTACAATCTTAGAAAGTTCAGCCGTAGTTTTTGGATTGTATCGCTTGTTAGCATCTCTTCCTTCCTCGTTAGTTAGGATGGTTTTAGCTAAACTCTTTTCAAAATCTACGATTTTCTGCGCCGTAGCATCAGCATTTTTGTAGCCTAAAATCTGCAATAGAGAAGCCACATATTTCTTGTATTCAGCGATAGTTTTTGTATTCGCTTCATTTTCTTTTTGGTAATAATCTTTTCCTAAACCTAAACGAGGCCCACCAAGATAAACGGCGTTCATCTTAGAGTTTTTCAGGTCTGTATAAACGCTCCATCCGTATAGCGGATTGTCACCAGTTCTCACAGCTCCTATAAGGTAGTTTTGAAGGTCTTTCAGGTTTCTGATAGAGTTTATCTCTTCTAAATCCTTTTCGATAGGTTTGATGCCGTCTGCGTTACGCTTGTCCATATCCATATATGTAGCATACAAATCCTGAATCTGCTGTCCTTCAGTTCCTTTTTGGTAGTTTTCAGAAAGGATATTTTTTAGGATTTTTAGTGAATTTTCATCAGTTTTTTCTCTCAATTCTTGGAAAGAACCCCAAGTAGATTTGTCAGCAGGAATTACAGCGGTTTTCATCCATCCGCCGTTTACATAGTTGTAAAAATCATCTTGCGGACGCACGGAAGTATCCATCAAATCAAGGGCAATCCCATGGTCATGCTGCTGGGCATGAGCGTGGTTTTCTTCTTTTTTTACTTCTACTGTTTTTGTTTCGGCTGTATTTTTCTGCGTGGTGCAGGAAGTAAGGAAATAAGCCCCTGCTAAAAGCGAAATGCCTAATGATGTAATTTTCATAATATAAAATTTAAGTTAAATTATTATTTAATTATAAAATATGTCTTTCTGCTCTGTAAGAACTTCTTGTAAGAGGCGAACTCTCTACATGCCTGAATCCCAGATTTTCCGCGAAAATTCTATACTCTTCGAATTCTTCCAATGGGATAAATCTTTTCACAGGCAGGTGTTTTTTACTTGGCTGTAGATACTGCCCTATGGTGATTACATCCACATTAGCATTTCTTATGTCTTCTATTGTTTGGAAAACTTCATCTCTTTCTTCGCCCAGCCCCAGCATTATTCCTGTTTTTGTTCTTCGCTGTCCTGAGTCTTTCAGGTATTTGAGGACATCTAGGCTTCTTTCATATTTAGCCTGAATTCTTACTTCTCGTGTCAGTCTTTTCACGGTTTCCATATTGTGCGAAATGACTTCTGGCGCCACTTCTATCATTCTGTCAAGATGTTTTGTAATTCCTTGGAAATCAGGAATAAGTGTTTCTAGTGTGGTCTCAGGAGAGATTCTTCTCACGGCATTCACTGTTTCTGCCCAAAGGATAGAGCCCATATCCTTCAAATCATCCCTGTCTACGGAGGTGATGACAGCGTGTTTTATTTTCATTAGTTTGATGGAACGGGCTATTTTTTCTGGCTCTTCCCAGTTTACATCTAGTGGCTTCCCAGTCTTTACTCCACAAAAACCACACGAACGGGTGCATATATTCCCTAAAATCATAAAGGTAGCTGTTCCTTCGCCCCAGCAGTCTCCCATATTTGGGCAGGAACCGCTCTGGCAGATGGTGTTCAGCTTATATTTATCAACCAATGAGCGGAGTTCTCGGTAGTTCTTTCCTGTTGGGAGTTTTACCCTTATCCACTTGGGTTTATTGGTTATGGTATTTGTCTCGGAAACCTCTTTGTTCATTGTTTTTTTATTCGTTTTTTAATAATTCGGCTAATATTTTTTTTGCTCTCATTATCCTCACTTTCGTATTTGCAACCGAAATATTCAGAGTTTCTGCAATTTCTTTTATGCTTTTTTCCTCGAAGAATCTCAGTTCTATGATTTTCCTGTATTGGGCATCCATGGAAGCAATCGTGCTGACAATATGCTGCTGCTGCTGTTTGGAAATCAATAATTCCTCTGGAGATTTTTCAAATTCGTTTTTAACATCTTTAAAATCATCCGTAAAGACTTCCTCTCTTGATTTTTTCCGCCAGTAGTCTATCACTGAATTTTGTGCAATGGTCAAAATCCAAGTTTTAAACTGAAAATTCTCATCATAAAGGTTCAGTTTAGTTAATATCTTCGCAAAAACAGCCACCGTAAGCTCATCTGCGATGGTTCTGTCCTGCACTTTTTTCAATACAAAACTGAAAACATCATCCCAAAAATAGTTAATTAGCTTGGTCTGTGCTTTCTGGCTTCCACTTTGGATTTGAGTAATGGTATCAACTAATTCTTTATCCTTCAAAAAAAAACATATTTGAGACAAATATAATAAAAAGATTGCATTTTTAATGATTTTTGGCTTGTATTGTAATAAAAATGATAATTTTCAATTTTAAGTCATAATATAATTGTTGATTAACAGTATTTTATAATTTTTTTGAAATAAAAATTCGGATTTTGTTTTGCTGTTCTACGATTTTTATTTATATTTGCAAACCAATTGTTAAGGATAATATCCTTTGGCCCTATAACTCAGTTGGTTAGAGTAGCTGACTCATAATCAGCAAGTCCTTGGTTCGAGCCCAAGTGGGGCCACACTTTATAAAACACTTTCAAAATTTTCTTTGAAAGTGTTTTTTGTTTTTTTGATATATTATTGAGTATAAAGCAATTTGTTTTATAAATAATTCCTTAATTTAGAAGTATGAAAAATATACAATCTTTGTTATTGATGCTTCTTATCTTCCTTGCTGTTGGTGGAGTGAATGCAGTTTTAGGGGTTTTAGTTTTTTCTTATGCACTAATTTCTGAGTTTTGGTTTGTAATTTTATATAGTGTTTCTATCCCTATTTTAGCAGTGCTTTTTAGTAAAATCAAATTTCCAAATATTATTTATAGATTGGGTGGATTGAGTTTAATAGTTAGTTTTTTAGGATTGTTTTATGTAGTATTTTACTCAATTTTTGTTGAAAAAATAGAAGAGAAAATTCTTTATCTATTTGTGAGTATAGCTAGTACAGGAATGATTATCATTTTTCCTTTTATCAAGGGAGAAAGAATTAAATAACATGAGTTTAACTTAAGTTGTAATTTATTGGAAGCAAGGTATGCGATTTCTTTTACTTTGGGTAAAGAATTTATTTGTGTTAGGAATGCAGGGTAGGCATATGTAATATTGGAGTTTAACTAGGTATAAGATTTTTGGATGTTATTGTAAGGGGGTGGGCTTATATGAAAGAAAATAATTTGGTTTATAAAGTATGGCGAGTGGGAACAACTCACAGATGCTGAAATAGAGTAATTTAATAAAAATCTATAGGAATAAACTTCTGATTTTTTATAAGAAAGTCAGTCAAAAATTCGAATATTGTGAAAATTCATAGTATTTTTGACATGTTTTAAAAAATAAAGTATATAAATATTAACAGAAAAAGAAACCACCCATTTTGGGTGGTTTTAATCTAAAAATATTAAGATATGGAAATAGAAATTAGTAAAAAAGTGGCTTATAAAAAGCAGTTATAAGATATTATTGTAGATGTATCTTGGGGCAAGATTTCCAAAAATTATTTTGGTAAATCAACATCATGGATATATAATAAACTTTCTGAAATAGATGGAAACGGAGGAAAAGGTGGATTTACTCCAGAGGAAAGTGAGCAGTTTAAGGGCGCATTATACGACCTTGCTGAAAGATTGAGAAAAGCAGCTGATAATTTTCAAGCATAAAGTACAAATTTCATGGAAATTTGCTTTTTTTAACACTCGCCCTGCATTTGCAGGGCTTTTTTATTATAACTTATTGATTATTAGTGAGTTTTGTTTAAGAATGTTATAGTTTTTAATGTTGCCAACATCTTCCTCCTCCAGAAACTCTTCTTGAACAAGTACCACCTTTTTTGGTTAATGCTCCACAGATGCCTGATAAATAAGAATGTCTATAACTACTACTTGAATTATAAGAAGCTCTTTTTTTAGAATTTGTTGTTTTAAATTTTACAACAGATAAATTTTTATTAGAAGTTTTAGTATTTTTATTTCCTTTGTAGGAGTTATATTTTACAGTTTTATGATTTTTGATTGTAGGTTTGTAATTTCTTTCTCTGTATTCTAAAGTGCGATAGTTTTCTGCAACTATAGTGTCTTCTTTATTATCTTCTTTTTTCTGTGAGTATGCTAAAAACAACATACACGAAAATAAAATTGATAAAGTCTTTTTCATAGCATTTAATTTGAATTATTTATAAATATTTTTGTTTTTACTTCTGCTTATATTTTTTTATTGAAAGGACCAGGATAATGAATAATTTACTATTTTTTACTAAAAAAACCTGTAAAGAGTTGTAAATAAACACTTTACAGGTTATGGTGAACGCGGAAGGAGTCGAACCCTCAACCTCCAGAGCCGTAATCTGGCGCTCTATCCAATTGAGCTACGCGTCCTGAATTTTAGTTTTGCAAATATAATACTTTTTTGCTTTCTTTGAACTATGAAATGGAAAAAAATATTATACATTACCAGTTTTTTTGTGGTTTTGTCGTGTAAGAAATCTGATAACCAGTTAATTAAATCTTGGGAAGTGATTTCTGAAAATGTTCAATATAGCGAGCAAAATGACAAATTTTTATTGAAATCTAGAAAATTTGAGTATTCTTTTGAAAAAAATGAACTGCCTTTTTCCAAAGTGGTTTTGCTTAATAACAGCCTTTTGGGATATTTTTTAGAACTTGGGCAGGAAGAAAAAATAGTAGGAATTTCTGGAGTGCAGTATGTTTATTCCAATGAAATTCAACAACTTGTAGAAAAAAATAAAATTCAGAATGTAGGTTCTGACCAAAAGTATGATATTGAAAAAATTCTTGAACTAAAACCGGATGTGATTTTTACGAATTACATAGAAACTTTCGAAAATACATATAAAATCCTGCAGAATAATGGTATAAAAATCATTTTTTTAGATGAATATTTGGAGGAAACGGCACTAGATAAAGCAGCTTATTTAAAGCTGTTTGGGAAGCTTTTAGGAGAGGAAAAACGAGCAGAGGAAATCTATGCTAAAATCAAAAATGATTATGAAAGCATAAAACAAAAAGCACAGAAGTCGCCCAATAAACCGAAAGTTTTGGCTAATGAAATGTATGGAAATCATTGGTATATCGCTGGTGGAAAAACTTTTTCGGCTAATTATCTGAAAGATGCAGGAGCGGACTATATTTTCAAGGAAAATCAAGATAAAAAATCAGTGCCGATTAGTTTTGAAGAAGTTTTTGTGAAGTCTAAAAATGCTGAATTTTGGGTAAATGCGGGCAATTATAGAACGAAAAAAGAACTTTTGGCTATGAATGCTGTTTATGAAAAACTGGATGTCTATCAGAAAGGGAAAATTTTTGGGATGAATAAAAGAAAGAGGGGAATGGCAAATGATATTTTTGAGAGTGGAGCTGTTCGTGCAGATTTGGTTTTAAGGGATTATGTGAAGATTTTTCACCCAGAAATTTTGCCCAAAGACACTTTGGTCTATATGCAGGAATTAAAATAAAAGAATAATCACCAGCGTTTGAAATATAATAAAATTTTAAGATGAAAAATATTTTTTGCTTTTTATTAGTCTTGTTTTTTCAGAGTTTTTTTTCTCAAGATATTTCTAAAAAACTAGACCAAGCGATCAAAAGTCTTTTGAATGAACCAGAGATGTATTCGGCAAATCTTTCTTTCTATGTAGCCGATGAACAGGGGAATTTTATTTATGAATATCAAGGAAATAAGGGACTTTCTACGGCGAGTACACAGAAGGTTTTTACAGCGATGGCGGCTTTGGAGATGCTTGGAAAAGATTTCCAATACGCCACCAAAGTATCTTATACTGGCAATATAGAGGAAGGCAGGCTGTCAGGAGATTTGATAGTAAGTTCTAATGGAGACCCTACACTCGGCAGCTGGCGATATACAGGATACAAACCTGAAGATTTCCAAAATAAAGTAATACAAGCCATTAAATCATTGGGAATCTATAAGATAGGAGGAAATTTGATAATAGATGACAGTTATTTTGATATTCAGACTATCCCTGGGGGCTGGCCTTGGAATGATATAGGAAATTACTACGGAGCAGGAGTTTGGGGAGTGAATTGGCGTGAAAATCAGTTTGATATGCATATAAGTGGAGGTGCTAATGCAGGGGCTTCTACATCTTTTAAGAAAATTGTAAATCTCCCAGAGCAGGTAAAATGGGTAAACGAAACCCAGTCGGCAGGCAAGGAAACAGGGGACAGAAGCATCATCTACACGGCGCCGTATTCGGAGGTAGCCTATATCAATGGAACACTTCCTAGTGGAAAGACAACCGTAGTCTCGGGTTCTGTCCCGAATCCACCTATACAGCTTGGTTTAGAAATGTATAATTGGCTGTCAAACAATGATATAGAGCTTAAAGGAAAAGTGATTTCTGCTTCACAGCTTTTGGTACAAGGGAAGGAATATGCGCCTTTAAAAGGGAAAGAAATCCTGGTACATTATTCTCCTACGATGGACAAAATAGTCTATTGGTTTATGAGAAAAAGCGTGAATCTGTATGGAGAAACTCTCGTAAAAACTTTTGGAAAGGTTAAAAATAATAATTCTTCTTTTTCAAATGGTGTGAAAATTCTAAAAGATTTTTGGAAAAGTAAGGGAATCCAAGCTCCGATGATAAATTTCGCTGATGGAAGCGGGCTTTCACCACAGAATTATGCCTCTGCAAGAGCGGAAGTTCAGGCTCTGATTTGGGGTAAAAAACAAAGTTGGTTCCCTATATTTGAAGAATCCATGCCTCTGTATAACGGTATGAAAATGAAGAGTGGAACGATAAAAGATGCCAAAGCCTATGCAGGATACCACACATCGAAAGAGGGCAAAAAGTATGTCTTTGCGGTGATAGTGAATAACTACCATGGGAGTAATGTAAATGCGAAATTGTTTAAACTTTTAGATATATTGAAATAAAAATGAGGTATCTTACTTCATCATTTGTCCGCTGGCTGATATTTTTGTTCCTCACTCTCGCAGTGGTGGTGTTGGCTGTTTCTTCTACAACACTGATAGACAGGCTGAAAAAACAAGAAATTCAGAGAATAGAGGTTATCGCTACGGCTATGAAATTCATGCAGGATGAGCATATCAATGACCCTGAAACATTGGAGCTGATTTTGGCTGTTTTAAAGGATAATAACTCTATTCCCATCATTCTGACAGATGAAAATTATGAGCCTATTTTGGCAGAGGGAACTTATAGAAATATTCCAAATGAAATCGTAGAGAACCCTAAAAAACTCAATGCTTTGATTCAGAAAATGGGAAGAACCTACAAGCCTTTCCTTATCACCATGCCCGATGGCAAGAATCAGTATGTATTTTACTCAAACTCCCTTTTTCTGGATAGATTGGACTATTATCCTATAATTTTAGCGAGTTTGATAGGCGGGTATTTATTGGTTTGTCTTTGGTTTTTTAGAACGATAAAACGAACAGATGAAAACTATCTCTGGGCAGGGCTAGCAAAGGAAACTGCGCATCAGATAGGAACGCCTCTTTCGTCTATGATTGGCTGGGTGGAAATCTTGAAAATGGAAAATGCTGATAACGAGGGAGTTTTGGAAATAGAAAAAGATGTCAAACGGCTGATGGTAATTTCTGAAAGATTTTCTAAAATAGGGTCTGTCCCAGAGCTGAACGACCTCAATTTATCAGAAACGATTCAAACGAATTTTGATTATTTAAAAACAAGAATTTCGAGCCAAGTGGATTTCGTGCTGTATCTTCCAGAGCGGGAAGTTCTCATTCCGCACAGCAGGATTTTGATGAGCTGGGTGATAGAAAATTTAGTAAAAAATGCCGTAGATGCTATGAAAGGCAAAGGACGATTGGTAATTTCGCTCGTGGAGAAAGATAACCAAATCTATATAGAATTTAAGGATAATGGCTGCGGTATGACAAATTCCCAAATCAGAAAAGTCTTTAACCCAGGGTTTTCGACCAAGAAAAGAGGCTGGGGGCTGGGGCTTTCTTTAGCAAAAAGGGTAATTAATGAATACCATGGCGGAGACCTGCGCATAGTTTCTTCCGAGGTTGGGAAAGGAACGACTTTTAGAATTAATTTATCAAATAATAAATAAATGAAATCAAATTTGAGTTTGAAGCTTTTTTTGGCTTTTGAACGATATTTTATTGAAAATGATGAAGTTATCTCATTGGATAAATCATCAGAATTTACAGATGTGATTGTAGGAATAGGTTTTCTCCCACATGATATGTCTGAAAATACAGATTTTAAGAAAAAAATATTAAAAAAATATGGTTTTTCTTCAGCGACAGCTTTGGCAGAGGATTTTAGGAAGCGAGTTCTAAATTTTGATGAACCTATTCCAGAAAATTTCGAAAAAGATGGAATAGGGTATGTTTATACGGTTATTTCTGGGTATGATGTTTCCTATAATCGTATGTATATGTTTGGAATCCACTGCTTTAATGGTGATTTTAATGTCACTTATTATGATTTAGAAAATGATGCAGAGACTGGGGATTATTATGAAGAGCATGAACTTTATTCACAGGCGAAAGGCTACCGATGGCTGGATCCAAAGAGCGACTACTATGAGGATGTTTTGGCGTGGGAAGCGCTGAATAAATTAGCAACGGATATTTATTTTCATTTGGAGGATAAATTAGATGTAAAACTAGATATAGAGCCTATTCCAGCGGAGGAAAAAGTAACACCTACTCAAGAACATTTGGCGAAATTTTTGGCTTTTTGCGGAGTGAAGCAAGAGGTAATAGATGAAAACAAAGAAAGATTATTAAAGGCTTTAGAAGAATATACACCTGATGAATATGAGGGCGTATCGGAAGCCATGGCTGAAATGATGGAATATTCTCATAAAATCCAAAGGGCAGAACCCGTGATAGAAATTATAAGAGAATATGGTGTCTGCCGTTCTTCTGACTGGAAATTTTATGCAGAAGAATTAGAAGAATATATTTTGGATTTAGCTGATTTTTCTGACTGGAAATGGGAATATCCCGCAGATACTTATAGTGCAGATTTATTCCCGTATATGAGAAAACAGCTTTATCCATATCATCTTTGGTTGTGTCATCTTGATGAAGGAGCAGATGCGTATTTATTTCTGCTGTTTTCAGAAAAAGATATGCCAGAAATTATGAAACTGGCAAGAATACTAGACTTACCGCTAAAAGCGTATTTTAAATAAAGAAAATAGAAATAAAATCAACTTCGGGAAATGGATTTTTTATCCTTTCCCGAATTCTTTTTCCCATTCTTCAGCCGCTTCTGACAGGGTCTGGTAGAAATCTTCCCCGTATTTCCGGATGAGTGGTTTTT
>CAUQVP010000065.1:0-10480 GCA_963521545.1 uncultured Flavobacteriaceae bacterium
TTTTCGGCGAATTTAAAATTGGTTTAGAATTATTGATTATCAATGGATTGCTTACCTACATAGGGCTGTGGCTCATCCGAAAGAAATAAAAAAATAAAAGTTCTACTTTTTGGGTAGAACTTTTTTATTTTGAATGAAATTTTATCAAAGAATTATTTATGTTTTGCCATAAATTCTTCTGCTTTTTCCACCATTTCTACACTTCCACAGAAAAAAGGAACTCTCTGGTGTAGCGAAGTAGGTTCTATTTCTAGGATTCTTTGGAAACCGTTTGTAGCCTTTGCTCCAGCTTGTTCAGCCAAGAAAGCCATAGGATTGCACTCGTAAAGCAGTCTAAGTTTTCCATTTGGTGCATGGGCATAGGAAGGGTAGATATAGATACCGCCTTTTATCATATTTCTATGAAAATCAGCTACTAATGAGCCTATGTATCTGGATGTATAAGGTCTGTTTCCTTCCTCTTCTTGACAATATTTGATGTACTCCTTTACTCCTTGTGGGAATTTAGCGTAGTTTCCTTCATTGATAGAGTAGATTTTACCTGTTTTAGGGTAAGTCATATTAGGATGAGATAGGAAATAAGTCCCTACTGATGGGTCTAGCGTAAAGCCATTTACTCCATTTCCTGTCGTATAAACGAGCATCGTGGATGAACCATAAATAACATATCCTGCCGCTACCTGATTTACGCCTTTTTGTAGGAAATCTTCTATTTTTACAGGAGTTCCTGCTGGAGTTACCCTTCTGTATATAGAGAAAATAGTTCCCACAGATACATTGACATCTACATTAGATGAGCCATCTAGAGGGTCTATCAGCACCACATAGTTGTTCATGTGGGCGTTGTTCTCGTTTCCTTTTATCTCTATGAAATCTTCATTTTCTTCCGATGCGATACCACACACGATTTCTCTGTGAGAAAGGGCATCTATAAAAATATCATTGGCAAAAACATCCAGCTTCATCTGTTCCTCGCCTTGCACATTTTCGTTGCCAGCTTTACCAAGAATATCTGCGATTCCAGCCTTGTTTACTTCTCTATTTACGATTTTAGAGGCTATTTTTATGGAGCTTAATAATCTGGAAAGTTCTCCACTTGAGAACTTGAAATCATCCTGTTTATCAATGATAAATTCTCCTAAAGATTGTAAAGTCTGGTCTGTCATAACTTGTTTAATTTAAAAGATTTACAAAAATCGTAAATTTATACCGAAAAATATACTTTTTTATATCAATCTTATTTAATACTTTTGTAAGTTTGAGTGGAAGACTATAAATGAATTAAAAAAATCTCGATGAAGATATTCAAATTTGGAGGAGCTTCTGTGAAAGATGCTGATAGTGTGAAAAATGTGCTCAGAGTGCTTAGTATACAAGGCTTTGAGAGGTGTCTGATAGTCGTTTCGGCTATGGGAAAGACTACTAATGCACTAGAAAGAGTGGTAGAATTTTATTTCAATAAGAGTGACTATCAGCAGGAAATAGCTAAAATAAAGGAAGGACATATCCAAATTGCAAAAGGACTTTTTGATGAAAATCACCATGTTTTCAGCGAAATCAAATTGTTTTTTGATGATATAGAATCTTTCCTTAGAAGGAATAAATCTCCCAATTACAATTTTGTTTATGACCAAGTTGTAACTTGTGGAGAGATGATTTCATCAAAAATATTGAGTGTGTATCTTTCTGATAATGAAGTGGGTAACCAGTGGCTGGATGCTCGAGATTTTATAAAAACTGACATCAACTACCGTGAAGGAGTAGTTAACTGGGAAGATACAGGGAAGAATATTTCTCAATTAGATAAAGCTAAAACCTATGTGACTCAAGGGTTTATAGGTTCGGACGAGAATAATTTTACAGTTTCTCTAGGGCGTGAGGGGTCTGACTATTCTGCGGCGATTTTTGCTTATTGTTTGGATGCCAAGGATATGACAATCTGGAAAGATGTTCCAGGGGTGATGACTGGTGACCCAAGGAAGTTTGAAAATGTGGAGCTTCTTTCTAATATTTCCTACGAGGAAGCCATAGAAATGGCGTATTATGGGGCATCGGTAATTCACCCGAAAACCCTGCAGCCGCTGAAACAGAAGAGTATTCCGTTTTTTGTAAAGTCATTCATCAACCCAGAAAAAGCGGGAACGAAAATAGGAATATCAACCGAAAATCAGCTTTTGGAAAGTTATATTCTAAAAGAAAATCAGGTTCTTATGCGTATTTCGACGCGAGATTTTTCGTTCATAGCGGAAGACCACATTAGTTTTATTTTCAGAGAGTTAGCAAAAAGAAATATCAAAGTTTCTCTGATGCAGAACTCGGCGATATCTCTGGCACTTTGTTTGGAGGATAAATTTAATAATATAGATGAATTGGAGGCTGAGCTGGAGCAAGATTTTAATACTGAAATAGTGAAAAATGTGTCTCTATTCACGATAAGAAATGCAAGGTTAGAAAATTTGGATAAGCTGTATGAAGGTAAAAATGTTCTTTTAGAACAGATTACCAAAACTACGGTACAAATGATAATAAATGGATAATAAAGATATGAGTCTTATTTCTAAAAAAGATTTGATGACAGCTTCTGGACTGGATAAATTCGGGATTTTCGCAAGTCCTGCGGTTTCGGCTGTTATGAAATTTGCAAAGATAAATAAAGTGAATGCTCTTTATGATAAAGTTAAAAATTATGAAGGGCAGGACTTTTTCAATAAATTGCTAGAGGAACTGAATGTCAAATACTTAGCTTTTCAAGAAGATTTGGCTAAAATTCCAAAAACAGGGCCTTTTATATTGGTGGCAAATCATCCGCTGGGGGCATTGGATGGCGTGATAATGTGTAAAATTTTATCAGAAATTCGCCCTGATTTTAAGGTGATGGGAAATTTCCTTTTGACGAAGATAGAACCGATGGCTCCGTATGTGATTTCTGTAAATCCATTTGAGGGAAGAAAAGAAGCATACAGCAGTATGTCTGGGATGAGAGAGGCGCTGCGACATCTGAGCGAGGGGCACTGTCTTGGGATTTTTCCTGCGGGAGAGGTTTCTAATAAGAATAATGAGTTTCATGAAATTTTGGACAAAGAATGGGAAAATCCAGCTATGAAATTGATAAAAAAAGCGAATGTTCCTGTGGTTCCGATGTATTTTCATGCGAAGAACAGCAAGTTTTTTTATTCAGCTTCCAAAATTCACCCAGATTTGCAGACGCTTTTGCTTCCTTCTGAAATGGTGAACAAAAGGGAAAAGCCTATAAAAATAAGAATAGGAAGACCTGTAAGTCCTAAAGTATTATCAGATTATGAAACTACAAAGGAGCTGGAAAACTTTTTAAGAAGGAAAGTCTATATGATGAAGTCTTATTTTGAAGACCGAAAATCTGTAGCAGAATTCTTGAAGGTGAAAAATCTAAGTGTCACTCCTAAAAAAGAAGAAGTAGTAGAAAACATCATAGACGAGACGCCTTTAGAGGATATCTTGCAAGATATAGAAAACCTTAAGAAAAAGGAGGGAAAGGTATTGTTTTCAAATAACAATTATGATGTGTTTTTCACAACATTTGATGAAATTCCTTCCATGATGCGCGAAATCGGGCGTCAGAGAGAATTGACCTTCAGAGCTGTAGGAGAGGGAACAAATCTTCCTTTTGACTTGGATGAGTATGATAAACACTATCACCACCTTATTCTTTGGGATAATTCTGACCAAAAAATCGTAGGCGCTTATAGAATGGCGCTGGGAGCAGAGGTGATGAAAAAACACGGAATTAAAGGGTTTTATACCAATTCATTATTTGATTTTGATCAGGAATTGCATCCTTTCTTCAATAAAGTTATAGAAATGGGGCGTGCTTATATTTCTATGGAATATCAGCAGAAGCCTTTGCCGCTGTTCCTTTTGTGGAGGGGAATTGTCCATGTTTGTCTGAGAAACCCACACCATAAATTTTTGATGGGAGGAGTGAGTATCAGTAGCAGATTTTCGGATTTTTCTAAATCATTGATGATTGAGTTCATGCGTTCCAATTATTTTGATCCAGCAGTAGCGCAACATGTTCATCCTAAAAATGACTATAAAGTACATCTCAGTGAACGGGATAAAAATCTTTTCTTTGAGGATTTGGACAATGATTTGAACAAATTTGATAAGTTGATAGATGATTTCGAGCCAGAAATGCGTATGCCTGTGCTGATAAAAAAATATATTAAGCAAAATGCGAAGGTTGTTGCATTCAATGTGGATCCTAATTTTAATGATGCTATAGATGGTCTTATGTATATCAGAATCAGGGATTTACCTGAGGATACTATTAAGCCTGTTTTGGAAGAAATAAGTGATCAGCTGAAAGAATTTGAAGAAAAAAATAAAAATAATTAAAATAAAATTTGTTTTTATAAAAAAAAGGTGTATCTTTGCATCGCTTTAATCAATAACAGAGAAGCAAATAAGAATGGTTTCTTAGCTCAGTTGGTAGAGCAACGGACTGAAAATCCGTGTGTCCCTGGTTCGATTCCTGGAGAAACCACATAAGACTTCTGAATTTCAGAAGTCTTTTTGTTTTATATGATATTTAAATATGTAATTTTGTGACAATAGAAATAAATCACATATGGAAAAAAACTACATAACGGAGAAAAAAGGCAGAGTAAATGTATTAGATGTGCTTAGGGTAGTAGCTATAGTTATGGTTATTTTATCTCATTATTATCTTAACTATCCAGATGTAGGAAGAAAGGTTGCGTGGGGAGCATTGGGGGTGCAGTTATTTTTCATTATTTCTGGTTTTGTGATTTATGCTTCGCTAGAAAATACTAAAAATTATAGAGATTTTATAGTTAAAAGGTTTCTTCGTTTGTCTCCAGCAATGCTTATTTGCTCTACGATAATTTTTGTTTTTTTTAGATTTTTGTATACAGGAGAAGGATATGGAATTTCCAAAGTATTTGTTAATTATTTGATAGCAAATACATTTATAGATCCTACATTTATAAATGTATTTTTTGGTAGAGTTAGATATTATCATATAGATGGAGCTTTTTGGAGTCTTTGGGCGGAAGTCTGTTTTTATTCATTGATAGGATTTTTATATTTTATAAATAAGGAAAAATTTATAAAATATTATGTAATTATTTGTTTTGCATTAACTCCTGTTTTCATGTTGTTTTATACATCTACAGGACAGAATGTTTTACAGACAACATTTTCATTAACAACTGAACAGGCGTATGTATTCAAAATTTATGGAAGGGCACTCGTATTTTTTGATAATTGTTTTTGGTTTTTGATAGGGATTTTTTTATATCTTTTGTATAAAGACAAGACCAAGAAAAAATATATTTATTATATTATTTTTTTGTTTTTAATTAATATAGTGAAAGATAAATTTTATTTTCCACTGATTATATTTTCAATGATTGCCTTTGCTTTTTTTATGGTGTTTGTCTATGCTCCTCAAAAGGTAGAATTTATAGCACAACCATTACTCTGCAAGATAGGGGTAGCATCATATTCTATGTATCTGATACACTATTATTTAGGTATGGTTGCGGTTAAATATCTAAAAGAAAATGTAGCAGACAGTTATATATGGCCTTTTCTTGTGATGATATTTGTTATTCTTTTTGGATTGTTTAGCTACAACTATTTGGAAAAACCTTTGGGCAAATTGTATAAAAAAGTTTTTAAGGTCTGATAATTTTGAATTTAAATTTCAAAAATTTTACTTTCTTCTGTGATATTTTTTACTACATTTTCGGTGCGTTCCTTGTGGGTGTCTGTGATGAAAATCTGTCCAAAATGTTCTTTGTTTACAAGTTTTACGAGTTGATGCACTCTGGAATCATCTAATTTGTCAAAAATATCATCAAGGAGCAATATAGGGGTTTTTCCAGTGAGTTTTTTTAGTAAATTCATTTGGGAGAGTTTTAGGGCGATTAAAAACGATTTTTGCTGCCCTTGTGAGCCTATTTTCTTTATTAGTTGTTCATCCATTTCGAATAGCAAATCATCCTTGTGAATGCCTTTGGAAGTGTAAGTCAGAATTCTGTCTTTTTCCAAATTTTCTGCAAGTAAAATTCTGAAATCTTGCTCTAAATCAGACTGGTATGAAATAAGAACTTCTTCTTTTTGATTAGAAATTATTGCATAATATTCCTGTAAAATAGGAATAATTTCCTGAATGAAATTCTTTCTTTTTTCAAAAATAATTTGTCCAAATTTCAGCAAAGGTTCATCATAGATTTCTAGGCTGTCTGCATCGAAAGTTCGTGATTTTTGGAAATTTTTGAGAAGAGCATTTCTCTGCTGAAGTGTTTTTTGATAATGAATAAGGCTGAAAAGATACTCGCGGTCGGTCTGAGAAATCATGGCATCCATAAATTTTCTTCTGCTTTCAGAGCTGTCCGAAATGAGATTTTGGTCATATGGCGAAATCATTACGGAAGGTAAATATCCTATGTGGTCGGCTATTTTAGAATAGTTTTTATCATTTTTTTTGATGGTTTTTCTGCTTTCTTTGTTTTGGATTATTTTCAGAATGTCTTCTTTGTTTTCATTGAAAATAAGCGCTTCTATCGAGAAAAAATCTTCATTTTCGGTAATGTTATTTAAGTCAGAATTTCCTAAAAAACTTTTCCCAACAGAGAGATAATGCAGAGCATCCAGAATGTTGGTTTTTCCAACGCCGTTATCTCCCACCAGACAGTTGATTTGAGGAGAAAATTCCATAAATTTTGATGAATGATTTTTGAAATTCTGAAGAGTTAAATTCTTAATAAACATAAAACCAAATTAGCCTCCAAAGGTAAGAAATAAACCTAAACAGAAATGAGATTTTTGATATTTTTCTTGATATTTCGGCATAAAAATACTACATTTGCGTATGTTTAGTTGGTAGTTATTGGTTTACGGCGGTTCATTGGTTTTTCTAAAAAAGTTTGTCATAATAGAAAACTGCTTACCAATAACTTACAACAAACGATTTTGAGAATACTGCTAATCAGAGAATAAAAATTGTAGTGAATAAATTTTTTTAATTTTAATTAAGAAATTTTCTCAAAAACTAAAACTAAAAAATATTATCACATTATTTCAATATTTTACTTACCTTGCCATAATTTTGTGGCAAGGTTTTTTTTTTTGAAAAAATAAATTTTTGGCAAGAATTTTGTCTTTTTAATATTTAAAATATAATTTTATGAAAGTAAGAACAATAATAATCTCTTTGGTGGCAGCGGTAGCAGTAGGTGTGGCTGTGGTACAGTCTTGTACAGCGATAGCTACATCAGCAGTAGGAGTAGCAGTGATCAAAAAAGTTTTATTAGGCGGAGTTTCCAAAGGCGTGAAGGTTTTGAAGAATAAAAACGAATTTCTTCAGAGTCCATTGATTGATAGTGCTATGCCCTCTGGTTTGAAAAAAATGAATAGTGTTTTGGGAAAAATTTCTCCAGATTTGGTTAAAAAAGAAAAAGAATATATCGCAGAAACAGCCTCTTTTACGGCTACAATAGCCGAACCTATTTTAGTAGATGCTGTGAATAGCCTTACTAGTGATGCTGTGGCTCGTATCATGCAGGGAGAAGCTGGAACGGCAACGCAGATTTTGAGAGAAAAGACTTATAATAAGTTAGTCTCTGCATTTACACCGAAAGTAGATGAAAAACTGAATGAATTTGGGATAGTGAGAGCCATCAATAATGTAACGAGTGCGAACTCTATGCTCGGCTCACTCCTTGGTAATGAAGGCAGCGGTACGACCAGTAATTCCCTGAGTCAGTACGCTACGGAGCAGATGGTGACAGGGCTTTCTACATTATTCAAGATTATGAAAAGGAAAACAGCCAGCAGTTTTTAGGAAAATAAAAATAAAAAGCACGATTTGTTCGTGCTTTTCTCGTTTTTAATGAGAAAAAGTGTATTTTTACCCAGAGAAATTATAAACTTTATTTTTAAAATGAAAAAAATATTATTGATAGCTTCTTTGCTACCTGCTGTGATGGCTTTTTCCCAGCAGTATGGAGGAATGTGGATGCCTACGGAACTAAACGAGGCTGAAATGAAAAAATTAGGAATGAAAATCTCTGCAAAAGATATTTTTAATCCGAATAAACCAAGTATCAAAGATGCTGTGGCTCAGTTCAATGGAGGGTGTACCAGCGAGATAATATCGCCGAAAGGACTGCTTCTGACTAAT
Organism: uncultured Flavobacteriaceae bacterium; assembly: GCA_963521545.1. GTDB lineage: Bacteria > Bacteroidota > Bacteroidia > Flavobacteriales > Weeksellaceae > JABCPE02. The sequence goes on from CAUQVP010000065.1 coordinate 8,189, forward strand.
CACCACTGTGGATATAATAATATCCAAAGCCACTCATCAGTAGGAAATGACCTTTTGACAAATGGTTTCTGGGCTAAAAACATGAGCGAAGAGCTTCCGAATCCAGGTGCTACGGCGGATTTTATCGTTGATATTAAGGAAGTTACAGACCAAGTTCTAAACGGCACCAAAGGGCTTACAGATAGAGAAGCAGAGGCGGTTATCGCTAAAAATATAGCAGAAGTAACTAAACAGTTCAAGATAGAGCCTTACCAAAGAGTAACTGTAAAATCTATGTTTGCAGGGAATAAATACTATGCCTACATCATAGAAACATATAAGGATGTGCGTTTGGTAGGCGCTCCACCGCAGTCCATCGGTAAGTTTGGTTCTGATACGGACAACTGGGTTTGGCCTCGTCATACGGGAGATTTTGCTTTGTTTAGAATTTATGCAGACAAGAATAATAAACCTGCCGAATACAGCAAGGATAATGTGCCTTACACACCGAAACATTTCCTGCCGATTTCCATCAAAGATATCAAGGAAAATGACTTTACTTTTGTGTTTGGTTTCCCTGGTAGAACCAATGAATATCTTCCATCTATAGCGGTGGAAAAAATCATCAACGATACCAATCCAGCTAAAATAGCAGTGAGAGATGTAGCGCTGAAAACATTAGACGAAAAAATGCGTGTAGATGATGCTACAAGGATAAAATATGCATCTAAATACGCATCTGTGGCCAATTATTGGAAAAAATGGATAGGCGAAACTACAGGACTGAAAAAGTCTAACGCTGTTCAGAAGAAGAAAGACTATGAAGCCTTTTTAGCGAAGAAAAATCCTGAAATTGCTAAAATGATTTCAGAATTTGAACATTTGTATAACGCTCAGGCTCCATTTGCCCTTAGCGATGCTTACTTTACAGAACTTCTCAGAAATGCAGAAACACTGAATCTTGCAAATAGATTTTTGGCATTTATGGAACATTATGAGCAGGGAAAAACCACGCCAGCAGGCATCAAGAAGTTTTCGTCTGCACTGGCAGGTTTTTATAAAAACTATGATGGCGAGATAGATGCAAAGGTGACAGCTAAACTTTTGGCTCTTTATACAGAGAAAGTTCCAGCGGCGTACCTGCCTTCTGGTTTTGATAAATACAAAAATGTGAATCAAAATTTAGAATTGGTAGAGAATTGGTCTAAAAATTCTGTTCTGACAGGTAGAAAAAACCTTAATGGATTGAATATTTCTTCCGATATAGAGAAGGTTCTGGACAATCCAGCGGAGCTTATCAAAGCATTGAAAAACGACCCGATAATCAGTTTGTATAAAGAAATCAGAGATACTTATCTTCAAAAAGTAGAACCTAAATACACTCAGTATCAGGCTGAAATAGAAGCTCTACAGAAGAGATACATGGCGGCTCAGATGAATACGGACAAAGAGAGAAAATTCTTCCCAGATGCGAACTCTACTCTGAGAGTGACTTATGGTAAGGTAAAAGGCTCTGAACCAGCTGATGCTGTCAGATACCACTATCAGACTACATTAGATGGCGTGATGGAAAAATATATTCCAAACGACTACGAGTTCGATGTTCCTAAAAAACTGATAGACCTCTACAACAGAAAAGACTATGGAATTTATAAAAACCAAGATGGTAAAGTTCCGTTAGCTTTCACGGCGACAAATCACACTACAGGAGGAAACTCAGGAAGTCCAGCGCTGGATGCTCGTGGGAATTTGATTGGGCTTAATTTTGACCGCCAGTGGGAGGGAACGATGAGTGATATCAACTACGACCCTCGTTTCAGCCGAAATATCATGGTGGATGCTAAATACATTCTTTTCATCATTGATAAATTTGCTGATTCTAAATGGCTTATCGATGAAATGAAAATCGTGAAATAATCTAATCACATAATAAATAAGGCTTCCCATTTTGGGAAGCCTTAAAAATTAACAAATATGAAACAAAATTTATCCAATAAAAAAGGCAAGCTACCTACATCACACCGCTACAACCGATTACCTTTGCTGCGTTCCCACCCTGGAGGATTTTCAGGAGCTGGTTGTGTAGGACTTGCCGTGGCAAATATAGTGAATTATTTATTAATTCCAAGAGTGGAAATTTTAAAAATCGGAAAAAATATATAACTATTTGATTTATAGTGATTAAATAATTTACTCTTGAAGTTATTTTCTTTTTGTGTAAATTTGTGGATTGTATTTGATTTTTAGAAATGAATTTATCTATAGTTATCCCTTTATTGAATGAGGAGGAATCCCTGAAAGAGCTTTTTTCTA
>CAUQVP010000066.1:0-10382 GCA_963521545.1 uncultured Flavobacteriaceae bacterium
TTACTTCTTATCCTGCTCAGTGTTTCCTGCGTAATCCCAAGGTAAGAAGCCACCATGCCGAGCGGCGCCCTTAGTATGATGCTGGGATTTTTCTCCATCAGGTGGTTGTATTTCTCTTTTGCGGTCATATACTGCAGGGAGGCTATCCGCTCCAGCATCTGTGTCATTAGTTTTCCCAGAACGAATCTGCTGAACTCAGAATATTCCTTAGAGACATTCAATTCGGCTTCCAGCTTGTGATAGTCGCAGGAAACGATTACGCTTTTCTCTATCGCCTGTATGCCGTAGCGCGAGGGCTCGTCATTGTAGATACTGTCTATCTGCGCCATGATTTTGCCCTCCGTGTAGAAATTACTCGTGATATCTTTGCCTTTTTCATAATAAAATGTCCGCGTAAGACCTTCCTCCACGAAATATATCTTTCGGTTAAACTGCCCGCAGCCGCTTATTTCACTGCCTTCTTCGTAAAATTCTCTGATACACTCTTTTTCAAAAAAAGCCTTAATCGTCTCGTTAATCGTCACATGCTGACTGAGATAATCTAATATCATTGCTGAAATTTTGGTGCAATTTACTAAAAAATGCCTTGACTTTTTCAGCCAAGGCATTCAAACAAACAAACTAAACATATAACAACCACTTTACCCTCTTCATTTTGTTTATTTTTTTAGGTTTAAAAATTCTCTTCTTCCTCTTCTTTTTCTACTGGTGAAAGCTTTCTTACTTTTAATTTTAAAGCCAAAACACACAGCACAAAATAAACCGCCATCAAAATCAGCAAATGCTGAAGATATGGATAAGTCAGCTCAAAACTTCCCTTTTGGATAAGGATAATCTTAAAGGCTTCCAAAAATGGCGTCAGCGGAATGATGTTCGCCAAATATTGTATCGTTGTGGGCATCGCACTGCTTGGCCAAGTAAATCCACCGATAATGAACGCCGGTGAAGCGATAATCATCAGAAACTGCGTAGCCTTCAAGGCATTTGGTAAGAGAACACTGAAAAGCGCGCCCAAAAATGTGCAGGTCATGATGAAAACCGTAGCAAGAATCGCAAATCCAAATATATTTTCTATAACAGGTATCTTAAAATACCAGCCCATCACCGAAAGTATAAGGATATTTACCACGGAAATTATCCAAATAGGAAGACATTTCATGATGAGCATTACAAAAGCGGAAGTTCCTTTATAATTCTCCAAGAAACTCTTTCTGCGGAAATCCGAAGCGAAACTCACCGCCATAGCAAGCAGTACCACCTGCTGGAAAACCACGCCCATCATGGCAGGCCACATGAAAATAAGATAGTTGGAAGTGGTGTTAAACATCGTGATGTAGTTCGCCTTGAAGGGTTCATACTGCATCTTTGCCTGTTCTGCATTGGCACCTCTTTTTTGGAGGGTTTTCATTTCCATTCCTGCGGACAATGTCCCGAGCGTTACCTGAATCGCTTTAGAAGAAAAATTCGCAGTAAGAATGTTTCCTGTATTTACATAAACATTTATTTCAGGATATTTTCTCAGCAATATATCTTTCTCAAAGTTTTCAGGGATTTTCACCACTGCGGCAGCTTTTGTTTTGATGACTTCATCTTCCAGTCTTAGCGGCTCTTGGGCATAGTGGAGGACTTTTATCGTTTTATTGTCTCCCAGCATATCCACCACCATAGAGGAAGTAGGCGTGTGGTCTTGGTCTATGACTATCACTGGGAGATTGTCCACTTTTCCTTCTTTGTAAGTAAACCCAATGAGCAGTCCGTAAACTATGGGCGCAAGGATAAATACACTTCGCAGAGTATCATTTGCCAAGAATATTTTGAACTCACGCTTTAGTAAGTGAATAAACTTTTTCATTATTTTAGGATTACATTAGAATTTACCAAGATATTTTTTGTCTGCTGAATATCTTGTGGTTTTACTTTTATTTCATAGACCGCTTCCTGCATTTTATAATCTGGGAAAGCAGTGGTCACATCGGCATATTTGGTCAGTTGTTTTATCGTCATTATCTTCCCTGAAACAGCAGCTTTGTTATACACTACTTCCATATTTACAGTCTGCCCTTTTTGGTATTTTGCAATCTGTCCTTCTGGAACAGTAAATCTGAAATAAGTACTCTCTGGCAGATATCCATTGAACAGCGCAAATCCAGCAGTCGCCAGCTCACCTTTATGAAGTGTGATAGATTCTATTTCCATATCGCTGGTAGCAATCACATATCGTTCAGAATAGGCTACTCTTGCCTCTTGCAGCGCTCCTGCTGCCTGCTCAGCCTGTCCTGCTGCCATACTGATTCTCTCATAACGAGTTCCGTTTTCCACATCTCTCAGCTCCGCGATTACCGCATCATATTGCGCTTTTGCGCCTTGATATTTAGCGATAACTTCATCGTATGCCTGTGGCGACATTAGACTGTCTTTGAACATATTAGTAGCTCTGTTGTATGATTTTTGTGCGTATTCATACTGCTCACGAAGTCCTCTTTCTTTGGCTCTTAGCTGGCTTAATTGGTTTGCCGTAGCGCCATTTCTTGCCATCTCAGCTTGTGCAGTCGCCGCATTAGTCGCTCCCTGTGCCTGAGCTATTTTAGCCGAAATCTCTGGCGCATCTATCTTCGCGAGTGTATCTCCTGCCTTTACCGTCTGCCCTTCTTCTACATAGATTTCCAAAATTCGCCCTGTGATTTTCGGAGCGAAAGAAATCACTTCTTTTTTTACTTTTCCTTCCACTACGCTTTCCTGTTTTTCGCTGTTACAAGAAACCAATGCAAATGCAGTCAATAAAAGAGCAGATTTTACAGCATTATTCTTAATTTTTATATCGTTTAGTTTCATTTCTTTGTTGATTTTATTTGGTTGTTAAAATTATTCAGTTTGTTTGTTATTAAAATTTTTCTACATCTAAATTTTGTGTGGATTTCATCAGCTCTATCGCTGCTCTTCTTTGGTTAAATACAGCTGTTTTGTATTCTAATTCAGCCTTTTCCAAATCGTTTTCTGCATCTATCAGATCCATAGATTTTTTCACGCCGTAGCGGAATTCTTTTTCCACTTGGTCTAATGCATTTTTGGCGATTTTACGAGCTTTGTCCTTTAATTCTATCTGAGCCAAAGCAATGTCATAATTGGTCTGATTATTCGCAAGATTTAGCTGCAACTTTCTCTGGGCATCTGCTTTTTTATTCTCCAAAACCATTTTGTCTATCTTGCTTTTTTCAGCTTCTCGTTTTCCTGTATTTCCATCGAAAAGACTCCATTTAAAGCCTATTCCAGCATTAAACATCGGAAAAAGACTAAGCGGTTTGGTATGAATATCCAGCTTTTTCACCAAATGAGGAACCACATCATTAGAAGTCTGAATATGGTCGCCATAAAGCCCAAAGTAGGACAGCGAAGTAGAAAGCTGCACCTTTGGAATCCACCAAGTTTTCTCGGCTTTTATTTTGTATTCTGCCGCAGCTATTCCGTGGTTTAGGGCTTTTATTTCAGGTCTGTTTTCTATGGATTTGTCCTCCACTAGATAGTTTAAAACCTGTAAATCTGGCTCTATCTCCGCGATGCGCTCTCTATCCATTCCTGTGAGAATATGCAGCTGAGTGATAAGTAGTTCGCGCTTTCCTTCATATTCTATCATTTTAGTATCCAGCGTGACCTGTGCCAGTTCTATTTTCTTAAAATCATACGGCGTTATCAGCCCGTATCCTAGCGCTTTTTCAGCTGTTTTTCTATTGATTTCCAGCCTTTTTTTACTTTCATCCAAAACTTTTTTAGACTGATGAACCAATGCAAACTGGTCATAGATTTTGGCAATGGAAGTAATCACTTCATTCTTACTATTGGATAAAAGTTCCTGCTGGGAAAGTTTTTTCTCATTTAAGGCTTTTTTCAGATGTCCTACTTTTCCTCCTGAATAAAGCACTACAGAAGCCTGTAATTTAGATGCTCCCGAAAACCCAGAAATTCCTAAAGTATTATCCTGTGAAGGAATTTTCATACCTGGGAATATAGGCGTAAATGGCGGAATTCCCATCTCTGGCGAAGTGTAATTTATTCGCGTGTCCATATAACCTACTCTTCCTGTCAGCTCCACTTTCGGAAGGAAAGTATCGGTTAATCTCTTTTGGTCGATATCCACATATTGCAGTTCCAGATTTTGCTGCTGGTACTGTCCATCTCTCTCTAATGCACTATTAATGAGTTCTTTCAGCTGGTCAGAAGAAGACTGCCCAAAACTAAAAGAAGACATAAATAATAATGCATAATACAACTTTTTCTTACTTGTCATATGTTTTGTTTGTTTATTTGATGATGCAAATTTCCATGAATTCTGACAAATATCCTTTGATATTTGTCAAAAAGTGAAATTTCAAGTATTTAAATAGATTTTTAATTTTCAACAAATAAAAAAACATCTCCAAAAATTGAAGATGTTTTTATTTAAAATCCGTGAGCGCGAAAGGATTCGAACCTTTGACCGTCTGCTTAGAAGGCAGATGCTCTATCCAGCTGAGCTACGCACCCATTAATTAGTTTTTTAAAAGAACTAATAAACTTTTGTCGGGGTGGCAGGATTCGAACCTGCGACCTCCTGGTCCCAAACCAGGCGCGATGACCGGGCTACGCTACACCCCGAATATCTTACCAGTTGCGGAGGGTATGAGATTCGAACTCATGCGACCCGAAAGTCGACAGTTTAGCAAACTGCTCCGTTAACCACTCCGGCAACCCTCCTTTTATTCTTTAAGAACTCCCTTTCTGTATTTGCTTTGCAAAGGTATAACTTTTTTTTAAACCCACAAATTTTTTTTGAAAAAAATATTCGTATTTTTGAAAAAAAATTAGTTTAATTATTTATATCATGCGTAAAATATTTTATATCAGCTGCTTATGTATTTTGGCTTTTTCTTGTGATTCGCAGAAAAAAATAGCCAATGCAGCCAAATCTTCATTAGACCCAAACAAAACAAACTCTGAAAAGGAAAAAAAAGGTGAAATAGTCCATATAGGAACAGAGGATTTTTATAAAGTGAACATTGCAGACAGCACCAAAAATAATAATACTATAAGCTATGGTTCTATAGTTTCGGCTAAGCCAAAAAAATATAAAATCACTAAAACTTACTTCCCTTCGTTGGGACAAGGTTTCCGCCAGAGATTCATCATCTTGCACTATACGGCTTTGGATAATGAGAAATCTATAAGAGTTTTGACACAACAGTCGGTAAGTTCCCACTATCTTGTAAGTGATCTGGATGACCATGAAATATATCAATTAGTAGATGAAAACAAAAGAGCCTATCATGCAGGAATAAGCGCTTGGAAAAATAGCAACAATCTGAACGACAGCTCTATAGGTATAGAAATAGTAAATACAGGCTATGTAATAGATAGTTTAGGAAAGAGACAGTTTCAGGCATTTCCAGAGCATCAAATCGAGAAAATAGCCGTTTTGGTGAAAGATATTAGCAAAAGATATATGATTCCTCCTACTAATATTCTGGCTCATTCAGACATCGCTCCGACAAGAAAACAAGACCCAGGCCCTCTGTTTCCTTGGAAAACATTATATGAAAAACACCAAATAGGCATGTGGTATGATGAGGATAAAAAACAAGAATTTTATCCAAATGCATTAGAAGACATTACTACACTATATGAAGATGCATCTTTTATAAGAAAAATACAATCAACCTTTAAGAGTTTTGGGTATGATATCCAAATCACAGGAATGTGGGACAAACAGACCAAAAGCGTCATAGAAGCGTTTCAATATCATTTCAGACCTGAAAACTATGATGGTATTTTAGATGCGGAAACTTGGAGTATTCTGCAGGCTTTGGCTCAGAAATATAAATAAATTCTCTACCTTTGCAAAAAATAAGAAAATGGACAAGAAACATAAAGATAAGGACGAAAAATTCATAGAATATTGGGAAAACAGCATGCAGCTCGGAAGGGTAAAATATTCCTTGATAAATGCTATTTTAATGGGAGTGATTATATTTTTAATTTCCAACCTTGGGTATTATTTCTTCACAGGAACCACATTTTTTGAGCTCAGCTTGGATGCTTTTTTATCCTTTGCTATCAGCTATTTCCTTGGTTTTCTTTTTTATTATATCCCTGTTTGGAATGTTAATAGTTTCAAATATAATGTTGTTCTAAATAAAAAGAAGAAAAAATCCAAAAAAAAATAAAAGACTTGATTTTCAAGTCTTTTTTTATTTCTAAACAGTCTGAAGATACAGTTTTTCCAGCTCGTTGGCAGAGATTTCATCAGCATTGATTTCGGAAATCAAATTTCCTCGTTTCATAATTCCTATTCGGTCAGCCACTTCTTTTGCCCTAAAAATATCATGCGTCGCCATGAAAATAGTAGTTCCTTCTGATGCCAATTCTTTCAATATTTCAGAAAATTCATTCGATGCCTTTGGGTCAAGACCAGATGTAGGTTCATCCAGAAGTAATACTTTCGCCTTTTTAGCGATAGCAATGGCGATGCCTACTTTTTGGCGCATCCCTTTAGAATAGCCTCCCAGCCTATTGTGATGAGCATCAGCCTGTAGTCCTGCTTTGCTTAGAAAATTCGTAAGCGTCTCATTATCATAATCAAACCCAGCCAAAGAGGAGAAAAATTTAAGGTTTTCTACGCCTGTCAAATTAGGATAAAGCAGCACCGTTTCAGGAATATAAGCGATGAATTTCTTGGTCTCCTCTGGACGGTCTACCACAGAGATTCCATTGATTTTTGCAACTCCTTCGGTCGGTTTCACAAAGCCTAAAAATATATTAATCGTCGTGCTTTTCCCTGCTCCATTCTGTCCTAGAAGAGCGAAAATTTCACCTTCGTTTAACTTTAAATTTAGATTATTTAAAGCTTTATAATCTCCGTATGTTTTAGATAAGTTTTCTGCAATAAGCATAAAATTTTATATTTTTTTAGTCAATTTTATTCCGATAAACACTAGTAATAATGAGTATAAAAAGCCCATAAATAAAGTTTTCAAGCTAATATCTGCACTCTCTGCTGGCGGCTGGTATTTAGGTCTTTTTTCCCAAGGCGTATTTTTAGTCAATGTCTCCTCAAAAATATAAGGATAAAAAAACTCCCGCACAGCTTTGTGATGTTTTCTCACCGATGCCAAATATCTCATATGCGCCTCTAAATCTGTATTAACCAAGGTGTTATACATTCTCTGTATTCCTACCGTAGGAAGAAACATTCCCAAAGTTTCGGCTTTGTGCTGGCGTTCCATCAGTTTTTGTTCCATCAGTTTGGATGTCGGTTCTGCCTCTTTATCAGCCACATACTGCATCGCATAATACCAGCCCGCTACATAATATTTCTCTTCTGGAATTTTATATTTTTTATACTCGGGATATTCTTGGTAAAATTTATTCATGGTTACCGATTTGGGCTTATCCCACTTCTCGTGATAGGCTTCACGCTGGATGAGTGTAGTTTCCATAGCCTCATGAACAGGAGTGGTAGTCGTAATTATCGTATTTCCCAAAGCTGGAAACATCAGACATAGCACAATCCAAATGCCCACGGACAAAATGGCGTTGTAAGTTGAGTTTTTATTCAATGAATTAATAAGCCAAACCACTGCAAACCAAAAACTTACATAAAAAATAGAAATTCCTAAAATGGCAAAAAACACCGCTCCAAAACCAGCCCTGAAAACCAAAGCCGCCACTATCATCAGTATAATGACCAAAGAAACCACTATCAGCCACCTTGCGAAGATTTTATAAAAAACAAAACTAAGCGTAGGCACTCCTGAAATCTTTATCATACTCCAAACTCCTGTTTCTTTCTCCTCCGAAATCAAGCTGAAACCAAGAGCAATAATCAATAACGGAAAAAGATAAATAAAAACAAATGACAAGTCCAAATTGCCCACCAAAAGGGACAAAGGATTGGTCAGCTCATTATCATAAATCTGCCCTTCTAATGCTAGAATTTTGGTTTTGATATTGTAGTTTAGAATATCCCTCTGCCCCAGAGAAAACGCCGCCCAGCCGCTCGGTGGATTATAAGTATGAAAAATCATGTAATAAATATCCGTTCCTGCTGTGTTCTCCGCGCCTGCAATGTGCAGAATGTGTTCTATACTCTCATTTTCCAGATGTTCTATTCTGGAAATGTTTTCTTTTTGTTCCTCTATGACTCTGTTTCCGTAATAAATTCCGTAAAGTCCAAAGAGAAAGACCACCAAAACCCCGATTCGGAAGGCGTTATTTCTGAAAATATTTTTAAATTCTATGCTTAAAATCCTCTTCATCGTTACAAAAATTTATTACTATTTTTCTGAATATAATTCGCTGCCAAAGCCAATGCAGACAGCATAAAAACAAACGCTGAAATCCCCAAAATCTGCTCTTTCAGAATTTCATAAGTAGAAAAATGCTGGTATTTGAACGGTGGCATTTGTTTCAGAAGTTCATTATTTATCCTCTGTGTCCGCTCTTTTTGGGATTCTTTATAATATTTTATTTCCTCCTGCTGAAGTTTATTCAGATACTGAGTGCGGTCATATCGGTATTTTTCGGCCTGTCGCTGGAAACTTACTGCGTCAGAAAAACTACTTCCGCTGAAGCCCATAGACATATTTCTCATCGCCAAATAAGGATTAGCAAAGCCCAAAATTTCGCTTACTTTGTTTTGATTTTGATAAATTTTAATCAATTCCTCAAATTTTTCACCAAAAATTTTCGTGGTAATTTTTTCGCCTTCCGCAAAGACCAATCCACCGTAATTTATCGGCAATTCTTCGATGGAATTGACATTATATTTTTTCAAGATTTCTTCTTTCAGCTCCTTAAAGTGCTGGTCATCAGGATTATGGCTATCTCCTTCTTTTTTAATCTGGTTATGAATAGAAATATCAAAATCATTTTTATTCGGTGCTTCATAGATATTTGCGCCAAGGGTCTGCGCAGCTTTCGGAAGAATAAAAACCATTGAAAACCAAATGATTAAAAGAACAAGCAAAGTAGATTTAGGAGTTTTATTCAATGCTGAAAAAACCACCACTACAAATGAAAAAATCAAAAAATAAACGCTGTAAGAGACCACCAGCAGGAAGGCTCTCGGTATAAGTCCCTCTGCATCAGCACCTGACATCAGCCCTGTGAAAGCAATTCCCAAAATAAGAATGGGAAGGAAATAAGCCATCGTAACGGCATAAATCCCCAAAGTTTTTCCAAAAATAAGGTCTTTGTAAGTTGTATTTTGAACCAAAATCAGTTTCAAAACTCCATTTTGTTTCAGCCCAGAAACCGAACCAAAACCAATGAAAATAATGAATAAAGGTAAAATCAGTTGGAAAATCAGAGCCATACTCAGTTCCCCAAACCTCAGTATTCCGTTGGAAAACGAAGCATCGCTCATATTCATCGTATTCTGTCTGTGAGCCTCCAAAAAAACAGAGTTTCCCACATAAGAATTTACCCCAAAATCAAAGGCGCTCAGAGGATATTTATCCCGAAAAACCAAATACCCATAATGCGAAACCCTGTGCGGGTGCCTGTCTGGCTGGTTTTCCCACTGCTGGACAACTTCGGACTGGTAGTGTTCCTGCTCCTCATTGTGATGATGGACATTTTCCCAACCAATATAAGCTGCCAAAGACAAAACAGCAACAATGATGAAAACCAAGTAAATCAGCACTTTCTGCCTATTAATGCTTTTCCATTCTTCCGAGGCAATTAGTTTTACCCTTTTTAAATTCATGAAATTATTTTAAATTCTCAATGAAACTAATATTCATCTCCGCCGAAAGCGCCCCAGCCTTCTCTACAAAGGATTCATAGGAAACGGTATCTCCCTCACCTGCATTATCCGAAATCGCTCTCAGCATCAGAAACGGAACGCCCATAATATGGCAGGTCTGCGCAATGGCACTCGCCTCCATCTCCACAGCCAGTGCCCCTGGGAAACTTTTTTCTATCCATTCTCGGCGCTGTCTATCGCTGATGAAAGAATCTCCGCTGACTACCAAGCCCTTACGAAGCTGGTCGGTATATTTTCCGCAATGTTCCTCGGCAAGGCTCAGCCACTGCTCATCCGCAAAAAAAGCAGACGGCATTTTGGCCTGTTGTCCTATTTCATAGCCGAAAGCCGTGACATCCACATCATGGTGTCTAACCTCCGTAGCCAAAATAATATCATAAACTCTGGTGTCTTTCAGACCTCCTGCTGTTCCTGTATTGATGATTAATTCTGGTTTAAACTGATTGATTAAAAGCGCAGTAGCCACCGCTGCACTCACCTTTCCTATCCCAGACAAAAGCACCACCACCTGATGACCGCCGATTCTCCCTTCATGGAAAGTAAATCCAAATAATTCGGTGTCTTTTCTATCTTGTAATTTTTCTCG
>CAUQVP010000067.1:0-10053 GCA_963521545.1 uncultured Flavobacteriaceae bacterium
AATCCAAGGTGGAGATAACCTTCGAGCCAGAATGGGAAAAGGACATGATGAGCGAAGAAGCTAAATTTGAATTAGGATTATTATAAAAAACACTGATTTTCAGTGTTTTTTCTTTTGTGTTAATTTCGTTAAGAAATGCGCTTGTTTTTTTAACCTTTTTTAACAAAGCTTGTTTTTTGCTCTATTTTAGGAGGGTAGCGGTTTAGTTTTGGTTTAAAATATCAAAGAAAAGACATCATAGAACGAAAAAAATATGAAGATTCTATAAATGGGTATAAATTTGCCTCAACTAATTCAAAAATAAAACTATTTGACATGAAACGACTTATTTTTTTTGTTTTGATGGCTTTTACACTTGGAGCTTCATTTGACAAGGAAAAAGGAGTAAAAACGAGCACAGCTTCATATTACCATGATAAATTTAATGGTAGAAAAACAGCAAGTGGTGAGATTTTTGACAATAAAAAAATGACAGCTGCAAATAAAACCCTTCCATTTGGGACAAAGGTAAAAATTACCAATTTGAAGAATGAGAAAAGCGTAATCGTAAGGGTGAATGACAGAGGACCTTTTTCTAAGAAAAGAGCTATTGACCTAAGCAAGGCAGCATTTAGTAAGATAGCAGACCTCAGAAGCGGTGTAGTTTCTATAAGCTATGAGGTTGTGGAATAAGATAATTGTATACTTTTAATTTTTAATCTGTTTTATTATTTTAAAAACACACTTTCCATTTTGGGAAAGTGTGTTTTTAATTTGTATTTTAATGATTGATATTTTCTAGTTTTTCGGGTGTGTGTTTGTATTTGAAAACTATCATAAACATAATCGCTACAACAAGGGAATAGCATGCGAAAATAGCCCAAGCGCTATACCAGCCGTTCATCTTTGTGACAGGGTCTATGTCAGAGAAAATCTGATAGTGATTTACAATTTCTCCAGCTACAAGCATCCCAATAGTAGAGCCAAAACCATTGGTCATCATCATGAAAACTCCTTGTGCGGATGAGCGGATATTGGCATCAGTTTCTTGGTCTACGAAAAGTGAACCTGAAACATTGAAGAAGTCAAAAGCAACACCATAAACAATCATGGAAAGGATGAACATCCAAACTCCACTACCAGGGTCTCCCACAGCGAACAGCCCGAATCTTAGGAACCAAGAAAACATAGCCATAAGCATCACTTTCTTTATTCCAAATCTCTTTAAACAGAAAGGAATCAGTAAGATACAGAGCGTTTCTGAAACTTGTGAAAGTGATATCAAGGCATTGGCATTATTAGCACCCCAAGAATCTGCATACTGAGGAATATCCTTAAAACTCGTAATGAAAGGATTGGCATAGCCGTTGGTAATTTGTAGGGAAATTCCTAGTAACATTGAAAAGACAAAGAAAATCGCCATTTTTTTGTCCTTAAATAAAGCAAAAGCCTTCAGACCTAAGGCATCGGATAGCGTCTGTTTTTCATCAGATTTATTGGTAGGGCAGTGCGGCAAAGTGAAAGAATAAGCAAACAGCACAATTCCCAAGAAAGCCGATACAAAAAACTGAGCATAGGTGTTTTGGAAGCTTACAAATCCTTGTGAATTAGAAAAATTAAGAGTGAAATTTCCGTTTTCAAATCCAGCGAAATTCACAAAAAGCATCGCAACGATGAAACCTATCGTCCCAAAAGTTCTGATTGGCGGGAAGGTTTTAATAGTATCAAAATTATTATTGATTAAAGCAGAATAAGCTACCGAATTAGAAAGGGCAATAGTCGGCATGTAGAACATTACACTCAGAGAATACAAAGTAAAAAGAGTAGTGAAGTCCGTGCTGTCGCTATGCTGCATGCCATAATATCCTGCCGCTCCTAAGAAAATAGCTGCGATGAGGTGGGAAATTCCCAAAAGTTTTTGTGCAGGAATCCAGCGGTCTGCGATAATCCCCATAATGGCAGGCATCAGAATGGATACAAAGCCCTGCATGGCATAAAAAAGCCCAATCTGCTGTCCAAGTCCGATAGAACCTAAATAATTTCCCATGGAAGTAAGGTAGGCTCCCCAAACTGCAAATTGGAGGAAACTTAGAATGATAAGTCTGATTTTAATGTTCATTTCTTTGGTTTATTCTATATTATGATTTCTATTTTTTATTTCTTCTTGAATTTTTAGAGCGAGGTCAAAATCCTCATTTTTTACGGCTTCATCCAGTTCTTCCTGTAGCTCTTGCATACTTTTCACGGGTTCTGTGATGACATCTGGATATGTTTCTTCCATTTCATCATCATCATCTTCCTGTAGATTTAGTAAAATTCCTGCTTCATCCAAAACCTCCTGAGTGGTATATACAGGCGCATCAAACCTTATTGCCATCGCTACTGCATCAGATGTTCTAGAATCTAGGGTGATACTATCCCCGATGAGTCTATTGGTAAAATTGATATTAGAAAAAAATACCCCGTCTACTATCTTATAAATCACAACGGATTCTATGATATAGCGGGTGTCTTCTATAAATCTTGCAAATAAATCATGAGTAAGCGGTCTAGTAAGCTTAAAATCTTTTTCTAATCCCATAGAGATAGATTGGGCTTCGAAATTACCGATTACGATGGGCAGTTTTATCCCTGTTTCGGGTTCTTCCAGCAATAGAGCATAGGCACCAGACTGAGTCTGGCTGTATGAAATACCTCGGATAAATAGTTTTTTATAATCCATAGGCACAAAGATATTACTTTTGTAGAAAAAATGAAACTTCAAGAAAAAAATCCCACAAAAATCTTTTAAATTCTTGCAGGATTTTAATCAAATATAAGTTTAAAAATTATGTTTTAAGGCATGGTGAAACCTCTTCTAGTGGCTCTTCCGTACTCATCGAGATAAACCACAGAAACAGTTCCTTTGTAATTTTTCAGTATATTTTCTATATCTTTTTGAGAATTAACAGGTTTTCCGTTTATTTCCATGATGATATAGTTATCCACGACACCTATTTTGGAGAGTTCTCCGCCATCTACGATGTTTCTAGCGATGACACCGCTGTTTAGTCCGTAGCTTACTTTTACTCTGTCACTTAGGCTTTCAAACTCACCTCCGATTTTTTCAGTTACGCTGAGGTCGGCTTTGCTTCGTAGAGAGGTGTTTCCTTTTTGGTCTTTTAGAGCTGCGGTAGTTTTGTGCTCTTTTCCAGCTCTTATGTAAGTTACAGAAACTTTGTCCCCAGGTCTCTTGCTGCCGATAGCTAGAGAAAGGTCAGAGAATCCATCGATGTTTACATTGTCTATTTTAGTGATGATGTCTCCAGTTTTGATTCCTGCATCTTCTGCACCACTATTTTTAGCAACATCCGTTACATAGATACCTTTTCCAGATTTTAGGCTGGTTTTGTTTCTTTGGTTGTAAGTTTTAACTTGTAAATCATTAGATAAATCTAAAGATCCAACTCCCAAGAATCCTCTCTGAACAAGACCAAATTTCTTGATATCTTCTACTACTTTTTTAGCCAAATTAGCAGGGACAGCAAATCCATAACCTTCGTAATATCCAGAAGATGAAGAGATTGCAGAGTTTATCCCAATCAAATCACCGTTTAGGTTTACCAGCGCGCCTCCACTGTTTCCTTTGTTGATGGCAGCATCAGTCTGGATAAAACTTTCAATCGGTGTTCTACTCTGCTGGCTGAGAAGGTCTATATTTCTGCCTTTTGCAGAGACAATTCCTGCTGTTACGGTAGAGTTAAGCCCCAATGGATTTCCCACAGCAAGAACCCATTGTCCTACCTCAACTAAATCTGAGTTCGCAAAGTTAAGATAAGGAAGCCCTTTGTCTTCTATTTTTAGTAGTGCGATGTCTGTACTTGGGTCAGTTCCGATGAGTGTCGCAGTGTAAGTTTTCTTGTTGCTTAGAACTACTTCCAGTTTGCTGGCTCCTGCTACCACATGGTTATTTGATATGATGTATCCATCAGGCGAAATGATAACTCCCGAACCCAGCCCAGAAGGCAGGTCTTTTGGTGCTTCTTGTCTTTGGCTTCTATTATTTCTGAATCCTTCTCCGAAGAAAAAATCAAAAATATCCTGATCCATAGATCTTCCAGAGGAAGGTGTATTGTTTTGGTAATTTCTTATCGTAACTACGGCAGGAACTGTTGTTTTAGAAGCTTTTACGAAGTTGTCAGAAGACGCTCCGTTCAGCCCTGCTGGGATGGCGTTTTTCCCAGAAGTAGAGAAATAAGAAAAATCGGTGTTGTTTTGTTCTTCATTAAAATAGTTAATTGCTCCAAAGGTCGTCGCCCCAGAAAGTATTCCTACTAATGCAAAAGGAGCAAGTTTTTTCAATTGGTTTTTCATATAAATGTTGTATTTACTTTGATTTTGTTGATACAAATTTAATGCAAAAACAATCTTGTTTCATTGGTTTTAACTAAGTTTAACAAGAATTATAAGATTTTTAAAATGGAAACTGTCAATTGGTTGGGAATAGTGGTTATTGTGTCTGGGAATTTTTAGTTTATCTTTGTTTCAAAGAAAGAAATTAAGAAATGCAACAGAAAAAAATCATGTTCAAAATCCAAAATGCTTATCAAAAAATCATTTTTTCTATTCATGGGCACCGAGATAGGAAGGACAATTTTGAAGATTGGCTGAAAGTAGAAGTGAAGGTGAAAGATGATTTAGAAGGAAAATATTATACACGAGTAAGTGAGTGTATGCTTTTTTCTGAAGTGGTGGGGCTTTTAGAATGGTTTGAGCAGATTTCAGCCGATAAAGAGAAATCCACAGAAATTGATTTTATAGAGCCAGAATTAGCCTTTGAATATCAAAATAAAAAACTTACAGTGCTGTTATGCTATGATATAGCGCCTGTTTCCTATGGCGAAGAACCATATGAACTCACTTTTTCTTTGGATGATAAAACTCTTGCAATGATTATAAAGGAACTTGGTGAGACTGTGGCTTCTTTTAAGAAGGAATAATGATGAAAAAACACGAGTTGTGAGCCCGTGTTTGTATTGTAATTTGTTAAGAAAGAAGCCTAATAAGCGTTTGATAATGATGGTTTCTGAGTAACTTACATGCAGGCTATGGCTTGTTAATACTAGCAATTTTCCTTGTTTGTTTGATTGCGTAATCAGTCGCAATTGAAGTTAATTCTGAAGATTTCAAAGTGATTTTTCCTTCGACATACTTTGATAAAGTCTCTGCCAGTTTTTTATATTCCTCTTTTGTAAATATATTTTTTGAAGATTTTGAGTATTCATCAAATATTTTCAAAGAATTACTCAGGTCTTCTTTTCGAATGTTATTTATTTGTCCGCTTATAAAAACAGCAAAAGCTCTCATTGTATGTTCTCTTGGAGCGAGGCTGGATATGTGCATAGCATCTTCAAAAAAGTCAGGCTCTTGTATGAAAAAATCTGGGTATAGAGAGATGGTCAGTAGATTTGCTACATACTTTATTTTTTTATCCTCATCGTTTTTAAAGGACTTTAAAAAATTAAAGCAAAACCATTTACAATTTTCATCCTTTGATAACCCGCCGAACTCTCCAATTGCATTGATGCAGGGTTCCAAAATTTTTTTATCACTTTTATGAAATGTTGCAAACTGGGCTACATGCTCTAGAAAAAGTATATTATCTGAATATAATGTTGATGATTGGCGAAATTTCAAAGCGATATTTAGAATTATTTTTGCTGTTTCAAGAGGATTTTCATTAATCTTTTCTGTCAGAAACACATTTAATTCATCATACTTTTCTTTGTTTCCTAAATCTTTTCTACAAAATTTCATACTATAATTTCTAAGATTTGTTTTACTTCGTATTTCATTCCTGCTGATACCATTTTTTAGCTTGTCTATATAAAAGTTTAACTTATAGAAGAATCGCTTAAAAATGCCGACCAATCATCATCCTCATTGTCATAGCCTATAATTTTTTCTTTGTATTTGTTCCCAAAAATATATTCTCTTATAAAAGTATCAAAATCAACCTCTATGCTCTCAATCCCTTCAAAGACATCGGCAGGGAATATCACACATTGAGTATGTTTATCAAGGAAAAGCGGCTCGTACAAAAGCTGCCCTATTTCATACCACGAAGGCTGTTCGGCAGGAACGCGATATTGGTTTTCCAACAACTCCTCCACGCTCCACAGAATGATATCGCCAAAAGTCCCACCATTACAAAGCGTTAAAAAAGCACTATGCACAGGAGTTATGTATTGTAACACCTCTGGGGGAATACTTTCAGCACCTTCGGGGATTTCGCCTATAAGTATGGCATCGGGTAATGAGGCTAAACGATTTCTGTAATGGGTAATGATAGTTTCTAAGGTCATTTTCAATCAATTATACCAAATAGTTGGGCATGTTTGGGCATTATTAAAATTCTCACCGTCAAAGTATAAGGCGATAAGTGAGTGTCCTAAGAATATATCATCATTAACAAAGAAAATTTCTACATCCTCACTGTAAAACAAGAAACCTCGCAAGCTAAGGGCTTCTATAAATTGTTCTTTAGTAAGCTCAGGTTTGTCTTCATCCTCCTCCTCCTCGCTAAAACGCCAGTTGTCATTGTAGAGTTCTAAAAATTTCTCAGCAATACATTCTTTTGCTTTTTGTGATATGGTGTCTATCTCACTGATAAAGGTGTTCATCTGCTGTTCTATCTTTTCAGTTTCGCCTTCATCTTCAAGGATGATGTCCACACTTAATTCTTTTCCATTGATAACCACCGTCCCATCATAAGAAGTAGGATCATCAGTGTGCTGTGTAAAATCTTTAATTTTATATTGTTTCATAAGAACTTGATTTTAATTTGGTTTAAATCTGCAGGGACACGATATTGGTTTTCCAACAGCTCCTCTACGCTCCACAGAATGATATCACCAAAAGTCCCACCATTGCAAAGCTTTAAAAAAGCACTATGCACAGGGGCTATGTATTGTGACACCTTTTGTGGAATACTTTCAGCACCTTTGGGGATTTCGCCTATGAGTATGGCATCGGGTAATGAGGTTAAACGATTTCTGTAATGGGTAATGATAGTTTCTAAGGTCATTTTCAATCAATTATTCTAACCAAACATTTGGGCATCATTGAAATTCTCACCATCAAAATCTGAGGCGATAAGTGAGTGTCCTAAGAACATATCGTTGTCATCAAAGAAGACTTCTACATCCTCGCTGTAAAACAAGAGACTCTGCAAGCTAAGGGCTTCCATAAATTCTTCTTTAGTAAGCTCAGGTTTATCGGGATCATCCTCGTCATCATCACCAAAACGCCAGTTGTCATTGTAGAGGTCTAAAAATTCATTAGCAATACATTCTTTTGCTTTTGGATATAGGGTGTCTATCTCACTGAAAAAGGTGTTCATCAGTTGCTCTATCTTTTCAGTTTCGCCTTTATCCTCTAGGATGATGCTCACACCTAATTCTTTTCCGCCAACAACCACTGTCCCATCATAAGAAGTAGGGTCATCAGTGTGCTGTGTAAAATCTTTAATTTTATATTGTTTCATAAGGACTTGATTTTAATTTTGTTTAAAAAGGTTTAATACCAAAGAAAAAGTGGAAATAATAAAAATAATATTGATTTCAATACATTTATGTTATAACACAAAGATATAAAAATCAATGAATTAACAATGAAAAATAACTCAGACTAATCAGTAGTGTGGGCTTTTTCAATCGGTTTGTATGGGAGCAATATCATACCCTAAAACCTCCAAGAATAGAAGCCCGTTTAGCGGCGGGATTTTGTTGTCTCCTTTCCAGCCTTGCTCCTCTCCCCAGTCAATCAGTTTTGGGATATATTTGGGCTCGTTGAGGTTTATGGTTTCTTTGGTTTGTGTGTTTTTGTTCAGTAAATTGATATTGCCATTGAGAGGCTGTCCCATGTATTTATCCTCAATGGTGATGAAATCGATACATAAAGGTGTGTTTTTTTCTCCTTCCAAAAAGATACGCACAGAGAGCAGAGAGGTGCTGTCTTTTTTCGTGTTGTAGGCTGTATTTATTCTATACAAATACTCTTTGTCTTTATGAATCAATTTGCGCAATTTCTGTTTCATGTTTGTTTCTATTTAGTTCATAAAACCAAAACGATGATAATTAGTTTATTGTCTCTATAACCTTTTGAATGAAATTTAATACAAAATCATTGTTTTTAAGCTCGTAGCTGAGGCTTATAGGAGCAATATTTCCTCTTATCAGTTCCCAATTTTGGTCACGAGTTATGACCTCATCTGTAGAAGTGATGGTTACTATCCCATTTTTTATACTGATGTCTTGAAGTTCATAGAGTCGCCATTCTTCTTCACGGGCATCTCTAAAGAATGTTTTTTCAAACAAAATCTTTGTATCGGCAATTTCATTGCGACTTTGTAATTTGTTCTCTTCATTGATTCCCATAGTAAACACACTAAAGCCGCCGCCTTCTTCAGCAGAGGGAATTATATGCCCTTCATTGTCATATTGAGTAGTTCTTAGCTCAAATAATTTACCTTTTTCTGTTCCGAATGTAATCGTGCTCCAGTGCTTTTCTCGCCTATTTAAGAGAATTTTTTGGGTGTGAAGCTCATAAACAGCTTTAATCCGGACCTTATCCGATGGGTATTGCGCCAAGAAGCAGAAGTGTTGAAGTTTATCCCTTGAAAGCACTTCAAAAGATAATTCACTATAGTCAGGCTTTACTTGTACATTGTAAAGAGGTAGAGGAAAAGGGTCTCCATAAGGATTTTCATCATAATAGAATTGATGTGTATTAGGATCGTATTCCAAACTCGCAAAGTTTTCCTCTTCTTCACCTCCTAATACTACTGAAAAACAATCAAAATTACCTATTTCTACCCTGCAATAGTACAAGTCTATTACTGTAGGAATAGGCTTAAAGCCATACACCAAAGCTGCTTCACGAATAAAGTTAGAAAGCTCCACCGTATAACCATTGTAAAGAAAACCCCAAAGATACTCAGGCATTTCCTCTTCCTCGGGATCGTTGAAGGTGGAGAGTTGCTCACAAAGGGTTTGTATAGCTTCTGTGAGGAAGGCTTGTTTATCAGAGGCTTGGCCAGCCTTTTCCAATTGAGCCAAGAAAGCCTCCAAATGCGCGTTACAATCGGTTATATTTTCTTCTGTATAGTAGCGGTCTTCTGTTGCGGTAGCCAATAGTTCAGCACGCATTTGTGCGATGATTTGGTCTTTTTGGGTAATGAATTTGGTCATTTTTTATTTTTAATATGAAACAAAGATACTAATTAACTAATGAGAAAATTTAAATTGTTTTTAAGAATTTAAATTTCATATTTACGCTCGTGAAAGTATTCATAAGCGCTGGCTTCTAATTTGCCACAATCAGAAATAAGATTGCCTTCTTCATCATATATTTCGTAAGTTTGCTGGGTGTCGCCTATGGAGTTTTCACCATCTAAACCTACATAATATAGAGTAAAACAAATGGTTCAAACATTGTGCTTTTAGCAATGTCAAAAGTACAAAAAATATCAATTAATAATCATTAGTTTCTAATTAGTAAATTGTGCCATCAGCTCTTCTGATCGTTTGCGCCCTGCTAAATAATGGGGATCAAGCTCTATGGCTTTTTGCAAATAGGCAAGGGCTTGCGGGCGGTATTTGCGCTGAGGGTGTTGCTTTGCCCACGCCCAATACACAAAACTCATTATCTTCCACGAAGCGTACTCGGGATTTTGAGCCTCTTTGCGGATAATATTTTCAAAGTCGATTTTAGCTAAAGCACGCTTGCTGAAATAAAACCAAGGTAGGTTCTCGGCTACGCTACCACGCATAAATTCAGGAAGATAATGTATTTCGCCATACTTTTTAATAGCTGTTTCAAAGAGTTTAAAACTCTTGCCGATAAGTGACAGCTTGAAAGTTTCGCCAGCTACCAAAGCCATTGCCGAAGCCTCGTAAGAAAGGATAAAAGGTTGTAACGCCTCAGGTGTTTTGGGGTTGGCTTCGCATTCTGATAAAATCGTAAGACTCTTTTGTGCATAACCTTTGTACTGCTTGCTAAAAAAGCCTAAATTTAAGGCTACTTCGTGATAAA
>CAUQVP010000068.1:0-9877 GCA_963521545.1 uncultured Flavobacteriaceae bacterium
CTTTAGTTTTAGCATATTGTTATCTTTTTGTACTTTATCTGGTTTTGTTGTTTTTTAGCATTCTAGTGTTTGTTGAACACATCATTTTTAATAGAAAAACTATCCCCATTGTCTAAAGAGGGAAGTTTTTTATAAAGATATAATTTTATTGAAAAAAAATTATTGGTATCGTTTATGTTCTTTATGCTTTGAAAATTTCTTTATCAAAGGCATTATCCAAGATTTGTATTTCTCCACATCTAGGATTTGTGAGTCTGTATTGGCTTTATAAGTTATCCAAATACTGAAAGGCAGGAATATAAAATTCGGCAGCCAAGCAGCGATATATGGGTCCATTTCTCCCTTCCAAGCCATATTTTCAGCAGAAATATTGAGAACGAAAAATATGATGAATATGATGATGGAAAGAAGAATCGGCATTCCTATTCCTCCTTTTCTTACGATAGACCCTAGACTAGTCCCTATCAGCAGGAATAAAACGCTCATCACCGAATATGCCAAAATTTGCTGCTGGTGCATCACCACCTTTGCATAAAGTTTGGCGTGTGAGAGGATTTCTTCGTTCTTTGTTTCAATGTTTTTTTGGATGAGGTCTATTTTCTCATGTGCATTGAAGAGGATTTCCAGCTTTTTATCTTGGTTTATAGAATCTAAACTAAACGGCGCCTGAGTTTTTTTGTTTTTATTTTTGTCTTTGTTTTTATCCAAAATTTCTATGAAGGAACTGCTCTGAGAAACTAAATCTGAAGAAATTTCGGAATATCTTTTTTGTTTTTCGGCTTTTACGAGGTCTACAGTAGAGTTGAGCTGTGCGTAGTTCTGGAACTCATAGCTGTCCGTGATTTTTTCGCTCTCGATAGCCTTGTCAAGAAGTTCACTGATGTCAAAATGAGACACCAAAGAATCAAACTTAATGGTCTGATTTTCCTGTCTGAAACGATCTTGAAAGTTGGGTTTGGCGAGATTGTCTTCAAAAATATACCCATCATACAGCACCATTCTCAGGTAGTTGCTCCCTTGTTTGGAAACTATTTTTCCTCTTTTAGCGATGATGGTTCTTTGGTCATCAAAACTACTGGCAGTCTTGTTGATGAAAACACCCTCTATCAGTTCATCATTTTCTCCATAAAGTCTATCAAACTTGATAGTTGTCCCAGGGAGTGAATTGATAAACTGCCCAGGCGTGAAATTCAGCGCCGGTTTGGAGGAAACGATGTTATACAGCATATTTTTCGCTTTTCGCTGAAAATCAGGAATTACGAAGTTAGAAAACAAAAATAAAATAAAAGCCAGAACTAAACTCGTAAGAAATAAAGGTCTTATAATTCTAATCAAAGGAGCTCCAGCAGCCTTCATGGCAGCGAGTTCATAGCGCTCTCCGAACCCTCCGAAAGCCATGATAGAGGCGAGTAGTACAGTGAGCGGGAGAACCATCTTTATGACTCCCACACTCAGATAGTAGAAAAGTTTGGTCAGTTCCCATGTTGTCAGCCCTTTACCTCCAAGGTTAAACATCTGTATCCAGATGATATTCACCATGAAAATGAAAAATAAAATACTGAAAATGAATATGAAAGGACCTAAAAAGGTTTTTATAATGTATAAATCTAGTTTTTTTAACATTATAACTCTGTGATTAGATAGTTTTTATAAAGGTTTTTATTAAAACTAAAAGTGGAAGGCTCTACTTTTAAGTTTTCTTTATACTGGCTGATGCTTATCGTTGTAATATCGTTGTTATCAGCGTATTGCTCTATTTTTTCTATTTGTTTTTTTGCTTTATTGATGTGCAGGAAAACATGCTTGATGCCATTCTTTTTGGTAGGAGTAAGTTTTATAACCTCCAGATTGTTTTTATTTCCTGTATAGCTTATGTTGTAATCTTTCTTGTAAGAATCTAGATAATTGATAGGAGAGAGCATCGCCTCAGAGCCATTAGGTTTTGCGATGGTAACTTCCATGTCTTCAGCATTGATGTTGTATACTTTATTTCCATCAAATATCTGCTCATTACCCATTATTTTGAGTTTGTATTTATTCTTTGAAGCGTAGAAAATCCCTGTTTGATTTTTAGAAACTTTGCCGTTGCTTCCCATTCCATATGAGAATTTGAAATACATCGTGCTTTTGGATTTATAATTGGCAGAGGTTTCGTCCAGTATGTTTTTGGCTTTGGTATCTACTTTTTGAGCACCAGCCATACTTAGCATTCCTAAAGATAATATCAGTAAAGTTTTTTTGAAAAAAGTCATAATTTTAGATTTAATGAAATTAATTGTTTCTAAGGCTCTCCAAAAACTGTTCCAAATGCTGAATATCAGAAATCAGCACTTCTCTTGCTTTTGCTCCGTTGAAACTTCCTACTACTCCTGCGTTTTCCAGTTGATCCATGATTCGCCCTGCGCGGTTGTAGCCCAGTTTTAGCTGTCTTTGTAGCATGGAAGTAGAGCCCTGCTGTGTATTTACTACGATTCTGGCAGCTTCTTCAAACAAAGCATCCTTTTCATTTGCATCGAAATTTCCTGATCCAGAACTTTCATTTTCGCCCACATATTCAGGGAGTTCGTAGGCATTTGGATAGCCTTTTTGCTCACCGATGAAAGTCACCACTTTTTCCACTTCTGGAGTGTCTATGAAGGCACATTGGATTCTAATCATGTCGTTTCCATTGGAATAGAGCATGTCACCTTTTCCTATCAGCTGGTCTGCACCTGTGCTGTCTAGGATGGTTCTAGAATCTACATTAGACATAACTCGGAAAGCCACTCTGGCAGGGAAATTAGCTTTAATCATCCCTGTGATGACATTTACAGAAGGTCTCTGTGTAGCGATGATGAGGTGGATACCTACGGCTCTTGCAAGCTGTGCTAGACGGGCGATAGGGTGCTCCACTTCCTTACCAGCGGTCATGATTAAGTCCGCAAATTCATCCACCACCAGCACGATGTATGGCAGGTAGCGGTGTCCATTTTTAGGGTTTAATTTTCTTTCCTTGAATTTTTTATTGTATTCTTTCAAGTTTCTACAAAAAGCTTCTTCCAAAAGCTTGTAGCGGTTATCCATCTCGATACAAAGTGAGTTTAATGTATTGATAACCTTTGAGTTGTCTGTTAATATAGCTTTGTCCGTGTCAGGGAGTTTAGCTAAATAGTGTCGTTCAATTTTAGAATAGATAGAAAGCTCCACTTTTTTAGGGTCTACCATCACAAATTTCAGTTCGCTAGGATGTTTTTTATAAAGAAGTGAAGTTAATATCGCATTGATACCCACAGATTTACCCTGTCCTGTAGCTCCCGCTATCAGTAGGTGAGGCATTTTGGAAAGGTCAGCCATGAAAATTTCATTGGAAATGGTTTTTCCAAAGACTACGGGTAGATCCATGTCTGTGGAGTGGATGTTAGATGCTTGTAGAGCAGATCGCATAGAGACCATTGCTGGAGTCTGTCGTGGAACTTCTATCCCTACGGTTCCTTTCCCAGGGATAGGAGCTATTATCCTGATACCCAGCGCAGAAAGGCTTAGAGCGATGTCATCTTGAAGCCTTTTAATAGTAGCAATACGAGTTCCAGATTCAGGGACAATCTCGTAAAGTGTCACCGTAGGGCCTATGGTCGCTTTGATTTTAGAAACGCCAACATTGAAGTTTTTTAGAACTTCTACGATTTTGTTTTTGTTTTGTTCTAGTTCCTCTCTGTTGATGGTGATTTCTTCGTTGCCATAATCTTTTAGCAAATCAAGGCTCGGCATCTGGAAATTAGCCAAATCTAATCTTTGGTCATAGAGTCCATGTTTTTCTACTAATTCATCAGCTTTTTTGTCTGGGTCTGTGATGTTGTTAGCAGCAGGTGAAGGCTCTATGGTAATCTCGATATCATCATCTTTTTTAGATTCGTTATCAATGATGATTTCTTTATCAGATTCATTTTCAGGTTTTTTATTAGATGAAGATTCTTCCTTTTTTTCTAAAAACTCATCATCTATTTCCACGCTGATGGTTGAGGCTTTTGTAGGTTCAGTTACTTCTGTTTCTGCCTTTTCAGTTTCAGCGGTAGGGTTTTCTTTTGCATTGTTTTCGATGACAGGTTCGGCAACAGAAACAGCATTGGTGTTTATGCTTTCTTCTTCATCTTCATCTTTTTCTTGTGTCCCTTGCATTTCTTGGATTTCCTCTTGGATATCATCTTTTATGGATTGGATTTTTTCTTTCACAGTAGAGACTTTATCAGTGATATTGCTCAAACTGATATTAAACTCCAAAATGAAATACAAGGCAAAACTTAAAATAATACAAGTCCAAAGCCCAAAACTCCCTATAATGCTGGAACCATAATCATAAATCTGATAGCCGAAAACACCGCTTAGAATACCATTTCCTTTAGTGACAGCTCCTATGAACACAGGCAGCCATGCCAAAAAGAAAAAACTATGGGAAATAGTTTTCCATGGTTTGAATATTTTAAATCCTAAAATTAAAGTCCCGAAAACAAAAAGCAGGAAAGCAACGATAAACGCAGAAATTCCCACGCTCTCGAATATAAAAACATTTCCCAACCAGTCGCCCACCTTACCAAAAATATTGGTGGATTTGATTTCCTTGTCTAGGAAATTCCCTATTTGGCTTTGGTTTTCTTTCCAGCTCATCAGGTAAGAAACAAAGGAAATAATGAGTATTACTGACAGAAATATAAGCGTGAAACCAAGCGCTATTCTTGGTTTTCGGAATTTTTTTGTAGGTGTGGTATTATTTTTCATAAAAAGAATAAGTCGCAAATTTAATAATAAATTGTATAAAAATGAATAAAAAAAAGTAGCCAAGTTTATTTAACTTTGTGAAAAATTAATCTCATGGAATCCAAAAACAAATTCTTTTTAGAATCTTACAAATTAGAAATCATTAAATTTGGGAAATTTACCTTGAAAAGTGGAATAGAAAGCCCTTTTTATGTGGATTTGCGCCCGCTGGCATCAGACCCGAAAATTCTGAAAAAACTAGCAGAGCATCTTTTAGAAATTTTACCAAAGGATAATAAACAGGATTTGATTTGTGGAGTTCCCTATGCGGCACTTCCGATGGCGACTGTGATGTCTCTATTGTCTGAGATTCCATTGATAATGAAGCGAAAAGAAGCCAAAGGTTATGGAACGAAAAAACTGATAGAAGGTATCTATAAACAAGGACAATCCTGCCTCTTGGTGGAAGATGTGATTACATCTGGAAAATCCCTCTTGGAAACAATAGCAGAAGTGGAAAAAGAAGGCTTGAAAGTGTCTGATATAGTGGTGGTTTTGGATAGACAGCAGGGCGGAAAAGAGCTTTTGGAGCATAAGGGCTACAGAGTTCATACGCTGTTTACAATCGCAGAAGTGGTGAAAATCTTACATGAAGCAGGAGAAATAGATGATGAGCAGGTTGCAAAAATCCATGATTTTTTGGCCGGAAAACAAGTGAAATTTAAGGAAGAAAAAAGACTTTCTTATGAGCAAAAATTAGAAATCACAAAGCATCCCACAGCAAAAAAACTTTTGCAGACAGCAATCAATAAAAAATCTAATCTGATAGTTTCTGCTGATGTGGTGACTACCAGTGAGTTGCTGAATTTAGCGGAGAAAGTAGGGCAGCAGATAGTGGTTCTGAAAACACACATAGATATTATAAAAGATTTTGACCATGATAAGACCATTCTTCCGCTGGTAGATTTAGCGAGGAAGCATAATTTTCTATTGATGGAGGATAGAAAATTTGCGGATATAGGCAGTACACAGGAGTTGCAATTCTCAAAAGGTGTTTATCAAATCTCAAAATGGGCGGATATGGTAACATCACATCTCATAGCAGGGGAAAAATCTTTGGAATGTTTTAAAAATGTGGGAGTTATAGCGATTTTAGGAATGTCTTCTCAGGGAACACTTACAGATGCTCATTACCAAGAAGAAGGACTTAAAATCGTTGAAGAACAGCCTAATATAATGGGCTGCGTGGCTCAGAGAAAAATAAACAAAGAAATGTTGCTTTTTACTCCAGGGGTCAGTTTAGAGCAGTCAGGCGATGATAAAGGGCAGCAGTACAATACGCCAGACCATGTTTTTCATAATCTACATACGGATTTTATCATCGTAGGGCGTGGAGTTTATCAGGCAGAAGATGCTGAAAAAGCTTCAAAAAGTTACAGAAAAATAGGCTGGGAAGCTTATGAAAAATCTTTAGAATAAAAATTAAAAATGTTACCTTTGCAAGGTGCAGATTTTACAAGACCATTTGAACGAGCTGGAATTTCCTAAATTATTGGAGGAAATCACGCCCTATGCATACTCGCCGAGAGTAGCCGAAAAGATATTAAACATACAGCCGCTTCCACAAAAAGAAGCGGAATTTTTGCTGAAAAAAACTTCGGAATATTTGTCTTCCTATGAGAGTGAAAATTTCATTCCCTTTGATGAGTATGAAGATATAGAAGAGCCTCTGAAACTGATGCTTATAGAAAATTTTAGGCTGGAAGCATCGGCTTTTTTGAGAATCCGAAAAATTACCGAGCAAATAGGAAAGCTGCAATCGTTTTTCCCGAAATTCTCTGAAAATTTCCCGAATTTAGAAGAGGAAATTAAAAATCTGGAATTTAGAAAAGAGATTATAGATAAAATTTCAGCGGTTTTCAATCGTTTTGGAGAAGTTAAAAACGAGGCATCGCCACTTTTGAAGGAAATTCGTGAAAGCATTTCTATTGCTAAAAAAAATATTCAAGAAAACTTTAATAAATCCCTGAATCACTATGCCCAGCAGGATTTCCTTGATGAAATCCGCGAAAGTACGATAGAAGACCAAAGGGTTTTGGCAGTGAAATCAGGATTTAAAAAACGAGTTTCAGGGCGTGTTTTAGGAGTTTCCAAAACAGGTTCTATCACATATATCCAGCCTGACAGCGTTGTAAGGCACTATCACCAGCTACGCGAAAGTGAAGAGGAGCAGAAAAAGGAAGTGGATAGGATTTTGAGGATGCTGACATCAGAAATCGCTGAATTTCATCCACAGTTATCAGATTATCAGGAGTATCTCTATAACCTTGATATCACGAGAGCAAAAGCAAAATTTGCTGAAAAAATCAATGGAGTTTTACCTAAAATAAATACTCATAAAACTCTGAAACTTATCGATGCCTATCATCCGCTTCTTTGGCTGAGAAACACACAGGAAAACAAGGCGATTTTTCCTCAGACGCTAGAGCTTTCGGAGCAAAATAGAATTATCTGTATATCAGGGCCTAATGCAGGTGGTAAGTCCATCACACTGAAGACTTTAGGACTGCTTCAGCTGATGATACAGTCAGGGATTTTAGTGCCTGTTCATCTGCGTTCGGAAATGTTTTTCTTTGATAAACTGATGACGGATATAGGTGATAATCAGTCCATTGAAAATCATCTTTCTACATATTCATCAAGGCTGAAAAAAATGAGCCGAATAGTGCGGGAAGCAGATGAGAATACATTATTGCTGATTGATGAATTTGGGACAGGGTCAGACCCTGAGCTTGGTGGAGCGCTGGCGGAGGCATTTTTGGAATTCTTTTATGAAAAAGAGAGTTTTGCAGTGATTACGACCCATTATACCAATATAAAACTGGTAGTGGAGCAGCTTCCTCACGCCCAAAATGCAGCGATGCTCTTTGATGAGGAAACGCTGGAACCGATGTATAAACTGGAAGTCGGTCAGGCAGGAAGTTCCTTTACTTTTGAGGTTGCTGAGAAGAACAATATCCCAAGATTTATCATCCATTCCGCGAAGAAAAAGATAGAAAGAGATGTGGTGAATTTGGATAAAACGATTGTCAAACTTCAACAGGAAAAATTTGAGGTTGAAAAACTAAAATCTGACCTTACTGAGAAACGAGAAATTACCCAAAACAAACGAGAAAATCTCCAAAAACTGAACGAACAGCTTCAGCAGAAACTTTATAATTTTCAGAAACTCTACGAGGAGGAACATAGAAAATTACAATTTGGGACAAGAATACAGAGTTTCATAGATGATTACGCAAAAGGGAAGTCCCGAAAGGATATTGTGAAAGATTTTATCAAAATTTTGGAACAAGAGAAATTTAGAAAAAACCAAAATACAGAGAAAATAGAAGCTGAAAAACTGAAAGTGGTAAAACGAAAAGTAACGCAGGAGCTGAAAAAAGAATCTGTGATACAGACCATAACAGAAACTCAGGAAAAACTACAAGAACGAGAGAGAAAGGAAAGAGCCCTTTGGCTGAAAGTGGGACAGCGAGTACGAATCATAGGAAGCACAAGCACGGGAACGATAGAAAAGATAGATTCCAAAACCAATAAAGCCACCATAAACTATGGTCTTTTCAAGACGCAGATAAGCACGGATGAGCTTGAAAGAGTGTGATTTATTCCTTTGATAATTAGGTTTTTATCGAACGATAGGTTTCCTTGTAGACACTTTGTAGACACTTGATTTTTTCTTTGAAAGAACGAAAATTATAGATTTGCACTAACAAAAAATTAGCATTTAATCATGACTTGGACAGAGGTTTTAGCTCCGATAAAAAATACAGAATATTTTACTACACTTTGGGAAAAAGTAAAAGAGGAATATCAGACAACAAAATGTTTTCCTCCTAAAGATCAGGTTTTTAGGGCAATAGAGCTTACGCCCTTTGATGAGGTCAAGGTAGTGATTATCGGACAAGACCCGTATCATAATGATAATCAAGCAAATGGACTTTGTTTTTCAGTTTCGGATAAAGTTAAAGCACCGCCATCGCTTAAAAATATTTTTAAGGAGCTGGAAGATGATTTAGGAATAAAGAAAACCTCTAACGAGCTGGAAATGTGGGCTAAGCAAGGAGTTTTACTCTTGAATGCTACGCTGACTGTACGGGCTCATGAGGCCAACTCACATAAGGATTTGGGCTGGGAGCAGTTCACAGATTTCATCATTAAGGAAATTTCGGATAAAAAGGAGAATGTGGTTTTTGTGCTATGGGGTGCATTTGCACAGAAGAAAGCAGGATTGATAGATGCCAGCAAGCACTTTATCATTCAGTCTGCCCACCCATCGCCATTTTCCGTGCATAAGGGTTTTTTTGGAAGCCGTCCTTTTTCTAAAATCAACCAATTTTTGGAGGAAAAAGGTAAAGAACCAATAAATTGGTAATTTAAATATAAAGTATTGAAAATCAGATAAAAAATAACATTATGACAGAACAGCAGATTTTAAAGAAAATAGATGCTTGGGATGAGCAGGATAAAATCCAAGCTATTGTAGATTTTGTGGAGGGGCTTCCTGTGGAGCAGAGAACTACGCAGGTGCTGAGCGAGCTGGCTCGTGCCTATAACAATCTTTACTGGCTAGACCAGACAGAAGAAAACAAAAACCACCTAAGAAAAGCGATAGAGGTGTTTAAATATTTAGAAGATGAACTTTCTGAAGAGGCAGCATGGAACTACCGTATTGGTTATTCTTATTTCTTTTTGGATGATAAAGCCAATGCTAGAAAGCACTTCGAGAAACATGAAGAACTGGGTGGATGTAACAATGCTTATGAATTCCTAAATTGGCTGAATATTGCAGAAAAAAAAGGAATTCCTACATATGATGTATATACAGGAGGAAAAGGCGAGGTGGAATATGATTTAGAAGTTTTTGTAGACCTTTTAAAAGAAAAAGCACCTAAAATGGCTGAAAAACTGGGAAATCCTGCAACAGAAGCAGAAATATCTGCGCTGGAACAGAGACTAGGTTTTGAGCTTCCAGAATCTTTCAAACAGCTGCATAGAACTTTCAGCGGACAGAAACAAGATGTACCGTTTTTTGCAGTGGGAGAAGGGCAGAGTTTTGTAGGAATCAATGAAGTGGAGCAGGTTCAGG
>CAUQVP010000069.1:0-9702 GCA_963521545.1 uncultured Flavobacteriaceae bacterium
CTCTAAAGAACTTAAACAAGTTTTAGACAATACAAAACCTATTTACAATGTGTAAAGTAAATTTTAGCTTTAAACTATTTATTCCTATAATTTATATTATGTTAAATAGTGAATTAAAAGAATAAAATCCTTAACTTTGTATTCTCTTTTTTTTAACTTTATAAAATTTAATGATATGCACGAAAAACAATTTGATATATTGGGAATGAGCTGTGGCAGCTGTCAAAAGAAAATTTCCGACAAGCTGAATTCCCTTCCAGATATCTCTGCTGTGGTAGATTTAAAAACCAACAGCGTTAAAATTTCTTCCAAAAACGAAATCAATCTCCAGCAGCTGAATGATGCCGTTGGTTCCATCGGTCATTATTTCCTAAAAGACCCTGATAATCATGATTATACATTCGTAAAACCAGAAGACAAAATCTCGCCCAGCAGTGTGTATTTTTGTCCAATGGAATGCGAAGGAGAAAAACTCTACTTCAAACAAGGTAAATGCCCTGTTTGCGGGATGTATTTAGCGCCTATCGAAGAGCGTGAGGAAATCAGAGAAAAAGCAAAATCAACTGAAAATCAAAAGGTTAATTTAGATAAAATCGGTGAATTTTATTGTCCGATGTTTTGCGAAGGCGACAAAACTTACCCCAAAAATACAGGCTGCCCAGTCTGTGGAATGGATTTAGTCCAAATCGTAGCCGAGGGACAGGAAGACAACTCCACCTATCTAGATTTACGAAAGAAATTCTATATCGCTCTCGCCTTTACCATTCCTGTATTTATCTTAGCAATGGGCGGAATGATGGGACTTCCCATAGATAAAATCCCACACCATACGCAGCTATATTTGCAGGCGGCTTTCACTATTCCTGTGGTCTATGCTGGATTTATGTTTTTTCAGAGAGCTTATGTTTCCTTTAAAACTTGGAATCTTAACATGTTCAGCCTCATTGGTTTAGGTGCTGGCGCGGCTTTGGTTTTGAGCTGTATTACTTTATTTTTCCCCAATATTTTCCCTAATCATGCTCATCCGCCTATCTATTTTGAAAGTGTCTGCATGATTATCACTTTGGTGCTATTAGGGCAGTTATTAGAAGCCAAAGCCCATCAAAAAACAGGAAATGCCATCCGAAAACTCATGAACCTCTCCCCTTCTGAGGCTCATTTGTGGGAAAATGGCGAGGAAAAAACTGTTAAAATCGATGAAATAAAGGCTGGTAACATCCTGAGAGTAAAACCTGGAGAAAAAATCCCCGTGGATGGAGTCATCATAGAGGGCTATTCTACCATAGACGAAAGTATGATTACAGGCGAACCTATTCCTGTGGAAAAAAGCATTGATAATCAATTGATTTCAGGGACTATCAATGGAAATGGAACTTTCCTGATGAAATCTCAGCGTGTAGGAAGCGAAACCCTTTTGGCTCAAATCATTAAAATGGTAAATGATGCCAGCAGAAGCAAAGCACCGATACAAAAACTAACCGACAAAGTCTCCAAAGTATTTGTCCCTGTGGTGGTTTTCATCTCCGTTCTTACCTTTGTTTTATGGTGGATTTTTGGCACCGAACCGAAGTTTTTCAATGCCTTTGTGAATGCTCTGGCTGTGCTGGTTATCGCCTGTCCATGCGCCTTGGGACTTGCTACGCCTATGTCTGTGGTTGTGGGCATCGGTAAAGGTGCTCAAAATGGTATTTTGATTAAAAGCGCCGAAGCTCTGGAACAAATGGAAAAAATAAATGTTCTGATAACAGACAAGACGGGAACACTCACAGAAGGAAAACCATCACTGGAATATGTTTTCCCAACGAAGAATTATACAGAAAATCAAATCATCAATATTTCTGCATCATTAAATAAAAACAGCGAACATCCCCTATCCAAGGCTATTTTATCTAAATCTGATGCCTCGCAGATAGAGGCTGTTTCAGACTTTCAAAATTTGGTTGGAAAAGGAATTGAAGGGATAATTGACGGTAAAAAATATTTTTTGGGAAATGAAAAATACATCACAGAAAACGCTGTCCATGTAACAGATGAAATCAAGGAAAAAATCTTAAGTCTTAGCAATAAGGCCTTTACTATCTCGTATCTTATTAAAAATAACACTGTTATAGGATTTTTATGCTTTACCGACAAACTAAAACCAACAGCGAAAAAAGCAGTAGAATTTTTGCAGAGCAAAAACATAGAAGTCATCATGCTTACAGGTGATAACGAGGCAACTGCCCGTGCTGTAGCAAATGAATTAGGAATAAAAAATTATCAAGCCAACTGCTTTCCAGAAGATAAAATCAACAAAATCAAAGAATTACAAAAACAAGGAAAAGTAGTGGCCATGACAGGAGATGGCATCAATGATGCTCCTGCCCTTGCACAGGCTGATATAGGAATAGCGATGGGAACAGGGACAGATGTCGCCATAGACAGCGCAGAAATCTCCTTGCTGAAGGGCGATATCTATGGAATAGTAAAAGCCAAAATCCTTTCCGAAAAGATGATGAGAAACATCAAAGAAAATCTGTTTTTTGCGTTTATTTATAACACGCTGGGAATACCTGTGGCAGCTGGATTGCTCTACCCTATTTTTGGGATTCTGCTCTCTCCTATGCTTGCAGCAGCAGCGATGAGTTTCAGCTCTGTTTCTGTAATCATTAACTCTTTAAGATTAAACAATATAAAATTAAATGAAAAATAAGTTGTTATTCATGGTTTTATGCTTTGCGGCAAGTATTTTTTCATCTATTTTGTTAGGTTTAATTTGGTATTTCATATCGGGAGTAAATTGGTTAGAAATGGATGGGAAATATAGTTTTTTCGGAATATTTTTTATTCTTCCCTCTACTATTGCTAGTTTTCTTTCTTCAATATTTATAAAAAATAATGATTCAGTAATTGTATTATTTGGAAAAACTTATATTATACTTTTTTTAACTATGATAATAAATTGTTTTCTCCATCAGGACTATGAAGGATGGTTAATAACATTTATAATTTTATTTCTAATTGCAATGATTTTACCACTATTTGCATTTATAAATTTGTATAAAAAATTAAAAACTCCCTAAAATTGGGAGTTTTTTTGTTTATTTTAACTTGTTATAGGGGAAATTTATCAGCAAAATTAAATGGAAAAATATAGCCGTGAATCCCCATACAGGCTGATTTTGGAAACATAATCTATCTATATAAATAAGAACTCCATTTCCTACGATGAATAGTAAGATGTAAAGTATTTTGTGTTTCATTATTGTAGTATTACAGGTGTTTTACCATCGGTTATGATTACTTTATTATTGGTATTTCTTATGGCTTCTATCCATTTTTCTTGTAAAATCTTGTTGTCAAGTCCTTGAGCTCTTACGCGGTTGGCTTCGGCATCGATTTTGGCTTTTTCAAGGTTCATTTTAGAAACTTGGAGCTCATTTTTCACTTGCTCTGCTTGTTGTATCGCATTGTTTCTCAGTTCGATAGCCTTTGCCATAGAAGCAGGAGGTTTAAGCCCAGAAGTCAAATTGTTTAATTGAAAAAATTTATTTTCAAAATCTTTTTTAAGCCTAGTTTCTACTTGTCTTTCAAATGTATTGAGGTTATTCATCAGGCTGTCTGTGGTATAATTTCTGGCTTCTTCTCGGTAGGCATTGGTTACCAGTTTATTCAGGATAGAGTTTTCTACATTGTCCATCATTACTTCTGGCTGGTTTATGCCTAAATGCTTGTAATTGAATACGATATCCACTCCTTTGCCTCTAATAGGCTGATATTGATAGGAAGGATCTACCGTGAAAACGCCTGCATCTTTCGCAGAAACCTGCACTGCTTGCGGATCTCCACTGGTCTCAAACATTGGCACTTGGTAGAGTTCTACCCCTGGGAAGAATGTCCATTGTCGCCCAGAAACAGTTGAAAAGTCTTCTTTTCCGTTTCTTCCATAATTTTCCATCAGAACACCTTCATAGTTGGGTTCTACGCGGGAGCAGCCGTTCATCATTAAAAAAACAGCTGCCACGACCGAGCATCCTGTGATAACGCTTATAAGTGTATTTTTTTTGTTTAGCATAGTCTAAATATGTTTAGCACAAATATAATAAAAAATCCCCCAAATTTGGAGGATTTTATTGTTATTCTGTTTTAGCGCTTCTTTCTGCTCTTTTTCTATCTTCTTCAGATAAAAGTTTTTTACGCATTCTGATGAAATTAGGAGTCACCTCTATACATTCATCATGCTGGATATATTCCATGCATTCTTCTAGTGAGAAAAGAATTTTAGGCGCGATGCTTCCGTCTTTATCTTTACCTGCTGCACGCATATTGTTCAGCTGTTTCCCTTCCACGATATTTACTACTAAATCCCCAGGTTTGTTCTGTTCTCCCACAATCATACCTGCATATACTTCTTCCCCTGGGTCTACGAAGAACTTACCTCTATCTTGCAGTTTTTCAATGGAATACGCTGTAGTTTGACCTTGGTTTTTAGAGATTAAAACTCCATTGTTTCTACCGGCTATTGCACCTTTGAAAGGCTTATAATCCACAAATCTATGCGCCATAATAGCCTCTCCTGCCGTTGCGGTAAGCATTTGGGAACGAAGCCCTATAAGCCCTCTGGATGGAATTTCAAACTCTAAATGCTGCATTTCTCCTTTGGTCTCCATAATGTGCAGATCTCCTTTTCTTTGAGTTGCTAGGTCGATAACTTTGGATGCAAATTCCTCTGGAACATCCACCACCAAAGATTCATACGGCTCACATTTCTCTCCATCAATATCTTTTAAGATAACCTGTGGCTGCCCGATGGTCATCTCATATCCTTCTCTTCTCATCGTTTCTATCAAAACTGAAAGGTGAAGAATCCCACGACCGAACACCAAGAAAGTATTCGCATCATCAGTCCCTTGAACACGAAGAGCCAAGTTTTTCTCTAATTCTTTTTCTAATCTCTCTTTCAAGTGGTTAGAAGTCACATATTTACCATCTTTTCCGAAAAACGGCGAGTTATTAATAGAGAAAGTCATATTCAAAGTAGGCTCATCAATAGCGATTCTCGGTAGAGGCTCTGGATTTTCCAAATCTACGAATGTATCACCAATTTGGAACGCATCAAAACCTACAATCGCACAAATATCCCCTGCAAAAACTTCTTCTACTTTTTTCTTTCCTAACCCTTCAAAAACATATAGTTCCTTTACTTTTCCTTTTACTATTTTGTCGCCTTCTTGTGAAAGTCCTATCCACTGCCCTTCTTTTACAGAACCTCTGGTAACTTTACCAATGGCAATTCTTCCTAAGAAAGATGAATAATCGAGCGATGTTATCTGCATTTGTAGTGCTCCCTCCTCTACTTTTGGCGCTGGAACATGTTTTAAAATCCCATCTAATAAAGGCAAAATACTATCAGCAGGAGTCAAACTTGTGTTAAACCAACCTTGTTTAGATGAACCGTAGTATGTAGGGAAATCCAACTGTTCTTCCGTAGCATTGAGGTTGAAAAACAGGTCAAATACTTTGTCATGAACTTCATCTGGACGGCAGTTATCTTTATCTACTTTATTGATAACCACTATTGGTTTCAGTCCTAATTCTAAAGCTTTTTGAAGCACGAATCTCGTCTGTGGCATCGGCCCCTCGAATGCATCTACCAAGAGAACAACCCCGTCTGCCATTTTCAAAACTCTTTCCACTTCTCCCCCAAAATCGGCGTGCCCAGGGGTATCTATCACATTGATTTTCGTGTCTTTGTATGTTACAGAGATATTTTTAGATAAAATGGTAATCCCTCTTTCTCTCTCCAAGTCATTATTATCCATAATCAAATCACCTGATTCATCACTTTTTCTAAAAATATTGGTAGCATGAATGATTTTATCCACCAAAGTAGTTTTTCCATGGTCTACATGGGCAATAATTGCGATATTTCTAATGTTTTGCATATATATTTTTTACGGAGGCAAAAGTAATAATTTTTTTTCAAACCATTTTTATGAACTTGGCGTATCTTATATTTTTATTAGAAATAAGTAATTATTTCATTGATTTTTTTCTATTTTCATAATATTTTTTTATACATTTGCAAAATAATTATGAAAGAGAAAGAAAGAGTAAAACTTCATTTTAGCTTCTGCCATAGAAAACCTGAAAGGTCTTTCTTTTGGAGAGGAAAACAATTTCCTGTTTGTGCAAGATGCACAGGAATACATTTGGGATACCTTTCTTTTCCATTCTTCTTGTTTGGTGTAATATCCATTAATTTTTGGTTGACTATTTTGTTGATAGTTCCCACTTATCTAGATGGCTTTATTCAGGCTTATTATAATAAGGAAAGCACCAATATGAGAAGACTAATTACAGGACTAATGGCAGGTATAGGGACGATGTCTTTGGTCTCCATTACAGGAATATTTATAGCTGAATTAATTTTAAAATTTGTTTAATTATAAGTGATTTAAATCAAAATCCTAATGTAAACCAACCACAAGATCAAGAAGATCTGGAGATGTGGATGAAAGTTCTTTCATTTTGTATTCCTATCGCGGGAGCAGTTATCTATTTTATGAATAAAGATAAAGCTCCTGTAAAAGCAAAATCTGCATGTACTATGGCATTGATAGGTTTCGGTGTAGGACTTGTTTTACAAATCATCCAAAGAGTATTGATGAACTAGGATAAACAATTATTAAAATGCATTTGAAAAATTTCAAATGCATTTTTTTATTAAAAAATTTGGTAGTGAAAAAAAAAGTTGTATATTTGCAAAACAATACCGCGGGATGGAGCAGTAGGTAGCTCGTCGGGCTCATAACCCGAAGGTCGTAGGTTCGAGTCCTGCTCCCGCTACTAAGTAAAAAAGAGATTTAATAATTAAATCTCTTTTTTGTTTTTGTATAATACAAAGCTTATAAGCATGCCTTCAATTCCTGATATGCTTTTAGATATTTATTAAGTCTTTCCGTATCCTTTTCTGTAATATGGACTAAACGAGTAATATCCATATTATCCCTTAAATCATTGAGTTTTACTTTTATTGCTAACGGATTAATTTTAATACGACCTATAAAAGCATCATAATCTTCGTTGTTTTGTTACGCATTTTAGTGCAGAAATGATTTCCTCCGAAAACCCCTCATTTTCTAGTTTTTCAAAAGTCCAATCTGTATCTTCTATAAGATCATGAAGCACTCCACATATCTTTTCCTGCTCTGTTTCTCCTGCGTCCATTACTCTGATAAGATGCAGAATATAAGGCTGTCCTGATTTGTCCACTTGCTCCTTATGAGTACTAACCGCTATTTGTATCGCTTTTACTAACATAAATGAATTAAAATTATATGGTATAAATTTATTAAATATTTTCTAATCATATTTCTTCTGCTCCCACCTTCCTAATCGTTTTCTTTTTTCAAGCTGGTGCAGAGCCAGTTCCTTTATTTTTTCATCATCCGTTTCGGAAGCCAATCTCTCTAACGCCAAAAGACTCTCAGGTTGCGGCTGGGCGCCTATGGCATAAATGATTTTTCGTAGGTGTTTTTTAACATAGTTAATCTTTCTTCTTCTGTGATTTTATCCGTATAATACAAATCGAATATCTCTGTAATTTTATTTATGCTTTGCATTGATTATTTTTTATGGATTTTATTTCTTATGCCTGTCCAAGGCGAGGTAGCGTTTAACTTGCTGTCACTTATTCTCCTTTATAAAAGGATCAGGTTCATTTTCTAAATGAGTGATTAAATAATCAAAGCCTTGTTGGTATAAAGGTGCCTCTTTTTCATATCTTGGCTCTAAAAAATCTTCTTTTATAAAAGTCTGTAAGCCGTTTTTATATTCTTCATATCTTGGGTGATTTCCCCATTTTAGAATAGCAATCTTCTTAAAAAGAGTGACAGGATAAGTTCCGCCAACTACAATCTCCAATTGTTTATCAAAAGGCACACTCCCCACATAATTAGCTAAAAATTTTATATCTAATAGTTTAGGAAATACTTCTTGTTCATAATACGAAAGACATTTATAAAACTCTGATAAAAACTCCTCTAAATGAGCCTCAGAAGTGATATCTTGTACAAATTCATACTTTTGAGGATAAAATTCATAGCAAGAAAACACCATTTCGTTATCATAGTATTCACCTAACTCATCTAATAAGAGATTAGAGAAAAAATGTTCCATTTTTTCTAAGACGACTGTAAAACCTGTAAAAGTCAACATACAATCAAATTGCAGTCTGAACCCAAAAGTATATGCTACTCCTGTAGTATTTCCAAAAAAAGTAATAAATCCTGCATCTCCTAATCTTGATTTATATTTTTTAGAAACCATAGTTTCTATTTTCCTTTGTAAATCTTTCTTTTTAATTTCCATTTTGTTTTAGATTCTTACTCTGCAACCACTTCATAATCAATCTTAAAAAACTCAAAACCTGTGATGCCGTTTTCTTCTATGGCTTGTTTTAGATGCTCTGAGACAATATTGTCCCCCAAAAAACTCTGCATAGGGAAAAAATCAATATTTTTATTGAGAACGAGCTTTTTTATCGGTACATTTATTATATCAAACCCTGATTCTTTAAGTATTCTACTTGTTTGAAAATATAAATCCTCTTCATTTATTATTTTAAGAGCTATTTTTTGATTTGGGTAAAAAAATAGACTGTCCTTAAATTTTACATAACAAAATAAAGTATTTAAAAACTTTTCGCCTGTAAATTGAAAAATATAATAATCTTTTTTTTCACCTTTATATAATAATTTACTCAAATAGTAAAAATGAGGTTCTGATATTTTAAAGTTTTCTAATAATTTTTTTAATTTTTTAGAAATAAACCAACCAGGTATTTGACTTCCAGTTCCTATAAAATCGTGAACATCAAATAAAGCCCATTCCCAGTATTTTTCTTTATCAAAACTTTCTAAAACAAAATAATCAAAAATAGGAGCATTATAGAGTATCTCACCTCTATCCATTGCCCAAAAATATTCATCAGCATTAGCTATATTTTCTCCTTTTGCATCACTTGCTATTCTATCTCCGTAAAAACTTTTTATTTGAATTTTATAATATTTCATTTTGTTTGTATTTAAAAATCAATAATATGACTCACAATACTAATATAAACTCCTCTCTCCTCCTACTCTACTTTTTGTAAAAATACATATCTTTAGGGAAGTATTTATTGTTTTCAAAAGGAGAGATATCTATGGATAAAATATCAGCAATAGCCGCACTTTCAAAACTCCAATAGCCGTAGTATATGTTATTATCACTCTTATGATGGTCATAAAAACTAAAACCTTTGTGCCTTTGATAAAATTCTTTATTTAAGAATTGTTCAATCAGAGCAGAAGAGCGTTCTTTTCCATATTCATCATCTGTTTCTTTGACAGCGTGGCGAAGAGACTCATACGCCCACGGCATATCCATTATCATTTTATAACTTTCCTCTGTTATAGGTGGTCATTCGGATATTTTGGCTTTAATAATGGTTTCATAGAGCAGGTCTTTTACAGAAAATCGATCTAATATTTCTAAAAGCAGTATATATTTCTGTTTTTCAACATCTAATAAATATCCCAGCGAAAGCATCCAAAGCATCAAATCATAGTCTGAGCCAAAATAATGATTGTATTTAGTATCTTTTAAATAAGCACGATTGTCCAATACCATCCAGCTCTGGTGCATATATTCTAAAGCATCGTAATAATCTGTATACAA
>CAUQVP010000070.1:0-9635 GCA_963521545.1 uncultured Flavobacteriaceae bacterium
TGGTTTCTGTGGGGCCAGAGCGTTCGCAGAATATTATAAGAAAAGAAATTTTTTAGAAAATGTTTTCAAAGAAAAGTGTACTTATTTACATTATAATTGGTTGGTTCTTATATGTGGTAGGATTTCTTTCATCTTTCCCATATTTGTTAGATTTTGAAAGGAGCAAAGTTGCAATGATAGATACAACAAGGAATATTATAGAGTATTCTTTGATGTTTTTATCAATTTTGAGCTTTTGTATTGTATTTTTAAGAAAAAATAAATTTTTAAGAAGCGTAGCTTACTTGCTGTTACTTTTATTGAGTCTTAATTTCATGCTTTCTGCTTCTTGTTTTTTTATTTATAAACAAGGATTTAATGTTGGGATGACCCTCAGTGTGTTGGAGACAAATGTTTCTGAAAGTCTCAGTATGGTCAAGACATTAATTTTACCAATTATTGCTACAATTATATTCTATATTATTTTGTTACTTATCTTTACTGGAGGAAGTAAGATCATAGACAAAAATTTCATAAAAAATAAAATCTTGATTATTTTTTCTTTCTTATGGCTTATTTTCCCAATTTTATTTTTTATTAAACATAAATATATAAGTAATAAAGGTGGAGGTTTGATGGTAAAAAATGCAATATACCATTATTCAGATTTTATCGCGGCACAAGTATTGAAAAAAGATATAGATGGAATAATAAATACAAAAGTTAACTATAATTTAATAAACACAGGCGAACAGCCTATAGAAAATATTGTAGTTCTTGTAGGTGAATCTGTAAGGAAGCAAAATATGTCTCTATATGGCTATCAGAGAGAAACTACACCTAATGAAGCTGCTGAGAGAGACAATATGTTGCTTTATCAGAATGCATATTCTCCAGCAGCTATTACTAATATGTCTGTTCCTATAGTTTTAAGTAATATTGATATTAATAATTATCAGAAAGAATTAAAAAAACTTGGTGATAATATTGTAAATGCTGCTAACCACTCGGGTTATAATACTTTCTGGTACAGTACACAAGGAGGAGCTCATGGAATTACAGCCATTGCTACTTATTCTAAAAATAAAAAATTCCTCAATGGATATGATGAAGCTGTAATCCCATATTTAAAAGAAGCTTTAAAAGATTCTTCTCCTAAAAAACTGATAGTCCTCCATATCAATGGAAGCCACCCTTATGCATGTGACAAATACCCTCCTAAAGAAGCTGTATGGGAGGGAGGAATAGATGAATGTTATGATAATTCTATAAGGTATACAGATAAAATTATTGGACAAATTTTTGAGCTGCTTAAGAATAAAAATTCTGCTTTAGTCTATTTTTCTGACCATGGACAGATTAAAGAA
Organism: uncultured Flavobacteriaceae bacterium; assembly: GCA_963521545.1. Lineage (GTDB taxonomy): Bacteria > Bacteroidota > Bacteroidia > Flavobacteriales > Weeksellaceae > JABCPE02. The sequence continues at coordinate 1,347 of CAUQVP010000070.1, forward strand.
AACGAAATTTATAAACATGGTGATTATAGAGAAGCTGTGCAAGTGCCTTATTTTGTGTGGTTTTCTCCATCTATAAAAACGGATAAAAAAGGACAAAAAATAGAGGAGTCAACTTCTATTACAACAGTTTATTCTAAAGTTTTAGAGCTTATGGGAACAAAGAACCCTAAAACAGTGGACAACACGGGAAAATATTTAAGATTAGACTTAAATGCCATAAAATATGATGATTTGAAATAAATTTTAATTAAATTTGACAAAAAATTATTCCAATGCAAGATATTATTTTTGAATTAATCGAAAAAGAAAGACAAAGACAAACGAATGGTATAGAGCTTATTGCTTCTGAGAATTTCGTTTCTGATGATGTTATGAAAGCTATGGGCAGCGTTCTTACGAACAAATACGCAGAAGGCTACCCAGGGCGAAGATATTATGGTGGCTGCGAAGTTGTGGATGAAGTGGAACAACTAGCCATCGATAGAGCAAAACAGCTTTTTGGGGTGGACTATGTGAATGTGCAGCCACACTCTGGTTCTCAGGCAAATGCAGCGGTATATTTGGCTGTGCTGAAACCTGGCGACACAGTACTGGGAATGGACTTGTCTATGGGAGGACACCTTACACATGGTTCACATGTTAATTTCTCTGGAATCAACTTTAGACCTGTATTTTATGGTGTTGAAAGGGAGTCGGGGAGAATAGATTATGAGCAAATGAGACAAGTTGCTTTAAAAGAAAAACCAAAAATGATAATCGCTGGATTTTCAGCTTATTCCAGAGATTTAGACTATGCTAAATTTCGTGAAGTAGCAGATGAAGTAGGAGCTACACTTTGGGCAGATATCGCTCACCCAGCGGGGCTTATCGCTAAAAAGTTATTAAATTCGCCTTTTGAACATTGTCATATCGTTACTACAACGACTCACAAAACCCTGAGAGGGCCGAGAGGAGGGATGATTATGCTTGGAAAAGATTATGAAAATCCATACGGACACAAGACGCCAAAAGGAGAAACTAAAATGATGAGTGCCGTTCTGGATGGTGCTGTATTCCCAGGGATTCAGGGAGGGCCGCTGGAACATGTAATCGCTGGTAAGGCGGTGGCTTATGGCGAGGCGCTTGACCAAAAATTTGAGGTGTATGCGAAGCAAGTTATTGCAAATTCCCAAGCATTGGCTAAAGCTATGATAGACAGAGGTTTTGACATTGTAAGTGGTGGAACGGATAACCACCTGATGCTCATTGACCTAAGAAACAAGGGAGTAAATGGAAAAGAAACTGAAAAAGCCTTAGTAAAAGCAGATATCACTTGTAACAAAAATATGGTTCCATACGATGACAAATCGCCATTTATCACTTCGGGGATTAGATTAGGAACTGCGGCGGTAACGACTCGTGGACTGAAAGAGGCTGATATGCCAGTTATCGCGGATTTGATAGACGAAGTTGTAAAGAATATCAATGATGAAAAAGTCCTAGATGCAGTAAAAGTCAAAGTAAATGACCTGATGAAGGGAAGAGCATTGTTTAATGCATAAAATCATTTTTAATCATCATTAAAATTTTAATTTTGCCAAGGTTTTATAACTTTGGCAAAGTTTTTAAGTAGATATGGAAGAAAAAAGAAAATCGTACACTTTTGAGGAGATTAAACAAAAACTGGTGAATTACTGCATTTATCAAGACCGCTGCCATCAGGAAGTGGAACAAAAAATGCAGGATTTTCTGCTGATTCCAGAGGCTAAAGATGAGATAATACTTTATCTAATCAATGAAAATTACCTCAATGAAGAGCGATTTGCCCGAAGCTACATCAGAGGAAAATTTTACCTAAAAAACTGGGGTAGGATAAAAATAAAAAATCACCTAAAATTCAAAGGAATTTCCGAAAAACTCATCAATAAATGTATGGACGAGATAGATGAAGCCGATTATCAAAAAACCATAGAAAAGCTGTATAATGCCTATTTCTCCGAGCAGAAAGGTTTAAAAAACTATCAAAAAGCCATGAAAACAGTACGCTATCTCATATCAAAAGGCTATGAGTATGAGCTGATTAGGGAAGTGGTGCAGGAATAAGATTTTATATAAAACCCCAGCCTTTTTGAGGGCTGGGGTTTGGATTTAATTATTTCAAAGATTTTACTTTGTTGAGATGCCATTTAAGCCTTTCAAAAGAGCCATTGTCTAGTGCTCTTTGCCCTGTCAGCATACCAGAGAAAAACACAATAGTGTCCTTAAAATCAGGATTATTAATGATTCTATAAGTGCCTATAGTGTCATCAAACTCAAGTTCAAAATTCATTATATCACTTTTAAATAAATCTCTTGCAAAAGTATCGCAGACTACGATAATTTCAGGATTTATTTTTTTGATGATTTCTTTTGAAATTTCCAATTGTTGTTTGATAAAGTCAGGTTCTTTATTGTAAAAATCTTTAACACTTTGATGTTTAGTTTCTCTAATATATAAGAGATCAAGAAAAGTCCAATCATTTTTGTTTTCTACAAGAAGAGGAAATTTTTTGAAATAAGGATGGTCGCTACTAGCTGCATCAAAACTTTTATAATATTCTTCTTTTTTTGCTCGCTTTTCATTAAAGGAAGGATTTAATCCTATAAACAATACTTTTCTTCCTGTGTGGAACTGCGAATAAACATATTTTCTGTTGATAATTTTTTGTAGTTCAGGGTCTTGGGATTTGTAATTCTCAAATAAGTTTTTGATTTTTTCTTCGTAAATTTTATACATAATTCTATAATTTTTAATTGTAATATTCTATTTCAAATCGTTGCGCACCTAATGAGCTTTCTATTAAAATTTAAATGATTGCTATTAGTGAATATAATTGGTCTCTAGTTAAAGAACCATCAATATAGTATTTTACATCTCCAAATTTGCTTTTTTCTCTAATTTCAGAGCCTTTTATACAATATCTTACATTTCCAAATTTACTATTGTCTTTCACTTCTGTACCATCAAAAAAGTATCTCACATTACCAAACTTACTTTTTTCTTTTATTTCGTTTCCATCCAAATAGAAATAGGTGTTTCCAAATTTGCTTTTTTCTTTTACTTGGTTACCATCAATATAGAAAAGGGTTTTTCCAAATTTACTTTTTTCCTTAATTTCATTATTATCAATGTAGAAAATAGTATTTCCAAATTTACTTTTTTCTTTTATTTCTGCCATTTTTATAATTTTTTAATTGTAATATTCTATTTCAGATCGTTGCATGCCTATAAGTTCTCCATTTACGCAGGTTGTTTGGTGTATCATATTTCCATATTCATCATAAACCTGCTTGATATTGAAAATATCTGTTTTTGAGCCATTTTCATCATATTCTTGGAAAATCACATCAGTGATGTTTCCATTGGTGTATTTTATATTTGTTGTCTTTGTTAGCACATCACCATTGAAATTTTCTTTGTATTCACTGATGATTTCTTTTTTTTCATTATATTCATACTTACATATTTCTTTTGTGGTATGATGTTTTGAGTATTCTATTATTTCTACCTTGTTATGCTGGTCATCATATTTTATAGTTCTTTTCGTTCCACCAAGGTCATAATCAATAGAAGTATCACGCTCTCGAAAAGAAATATTATGAGATTCCTCTATCATATCATTGTTTTCATCATATTTGGCGCAAATTTTATGATGTACAAATTCTATCATTTCATCCAAAATCTCTCCACATTCATTAGAGTACTCATATATGGAGCATTCTGTCTTATTTCCTCGTTCATCGTATTGATATGAAACTTGTTTTGGATGAATATTTTCTTTATCACAAGCATTCTCTTCTACAAGTCTTCCTTTATCATCATAGGAATATATTGTTTTATAGGTATAATCATCTGTCAAAGGATGTTGGGAATCTCCATTTCTCTCATACTTTTCAGTTAGTTTTCTTTCTTTGTCATAGATATAGCTTGTTGTTTCTGTGGTATATTCACTTTGGTCATCAGACCAACATCTATGTTTTTCCTCCAAAATATTTCCATTTTGGTCATAGTGGAAGGTGTATTCATTAGTCAGAATTTCTATGGTTTTTCCATTTTCCGTTTCCACTATAAAATCCTTTTTGCAGATGTTTTTTATTTTTTTAGTTTTGTCATTTTTATTCATAAATTAGATTAACTCAGTTTTGTTATTATGAAATTACCTGGTGATCTGTAAGATTGAGCAGTTTGATTAAATCCAAGTCTTTTTATTTCTTCTTCAATGTCTAACATATTGGGAGCATGAAGGTTTCCTTTTGATAAAACAATAAATTCATAGCCTTTAGGCATATTTCCATATTGTCTAGGAGCTTTTAATTTGTAGCGGAACATATTTTAGTAGTATTTTAAGGTTAAATATTCAGTAATATGTTTATTTGAAAATTGCTTTAGGTGCTCCTTGTTTTATCCATTTAGATTGAGAACCAAGCCACCAAACATCGGTTGAGAAAAAGCCTGCTTCTATTACTTTCCACTGACCATTAGTTTTTTTAAGAAAAGCCTCTCCATGGCAGCAATCCATCCAGTCTTCTTCCATTTGTATTTTTTTACCATCTTTTCTGAAAATTTCTGTTTCTATCCATGCATAACCATTGGAAGAGATATTGAATTTATAAGGTTTAAAGATGAATTCCTGTTTTGTTTGTTTTTTGCCCTCTTTTCTTACAGCATCTAATATTTTTTCTCTTTCTACTTTGTTTTTCGTAGTTTTATTTATATAACTTACTACACTCTGTGCAAAAGAAAAACTTGCCATGAATAGCCCTGTAATAATTGCGATTTTTTTCATAACTCTATATATTTAAAAACATTTATTTTTTCTAAAAATATCATATTCTTGTTGATTTCCCATTTCAGCTATAACCTCAAAATAAAATTGCTTTTTATCTTTTCTTGTGTAGGTTACATCTAGTCCATGGCTCCCTGCATTGCTAAATTCATAAGTACCGTTTTTCTTACCATTGATGATTTCATCATAAGTTTTTAACACGATGGGTATACGATATGAGTTATCAATAATTTTTTTCTTAAATTTCAGTGAAATTTCTTGTGATTGTCCTAAATATTTTACAGAAATAGGATTTTCATTTTTGTCAAATTTTACACTGATTTGTAATGTAGGGTCTTTGTCATTTTTGAAACACGCATACTTTTGTGAAAAAGCCATACTGCTTAATGATAAAGCAAGGATAAAATAAATTTTGTTCATTATAATTGTTGTTTAATTTTAGATTACAAATTTAGCCTCCAAGTAAATTGAATTTTTGCCCAAATTTGTCCAAATTGAACAAACTATTTTTATCTTTGTAAAAAATGTAGTTCCATAGTATGAAGGCGGAAATAGATAAGTTAAAAGAAGATTTTAAAAAGGTATACCACTCTAAAATACAGACAACAAAAGATATAGAAGAGTTAGCCAAAAAAATAAATATTGGTAACAGTACGCTTCGTAGATTTTTAGGAAGAATGGAGGCAGAAAGTAAATTTAGTTCTGCAACCTTAAATCTTATTTGTAAGCATATGGGATACAGTAGTTTCGATGATTACTGCAGACCTAAAAATATTTCACTTTTGGAGCTGGATGCTTTGGAAATTTTTTATGATTCTGTCAAAGACAAAAATATTTTGACAAGTGAGAGGAGGTATAATGATGTGAATTATCAATATGCCAAAAAAATCTTAGAAACTAATGAAAACACCAAAAAATTTATTGAAAAATTTGCGGATAATAAGGTAGCGTTGGAATACGCTCTGGCGTGGCACCCTCACTATGGCAAGATTACAGACCCTCAATATCAGGAGATTCTGATCAACTTGGGAGAGGTGACAGGTATTTCCCATATCAAGGTTTTTGCGCCATCTTTTGGGCTGTTTGGAAAGTTCGTTTCAGAGAATTTTGATGACAAAAAAGAAATCGAGAAACAGCTGAAACATATTGATAAACAGCTGGTTTTGATGAGAAAGGATTTCAAATGGTTTTTTGTTTATCCAGAGTTTAGGGCAGCGGCAGCGAGGGTTCTATATTATTTTCATTATAATGACCATCAGAATTTAGAGAAAGAAATTCAAACCCAATATTCTAATTTTAGGAAAAAGACCATAAATGGAGATAGAATTTTTTTTGCGAGTTATTTTGCTGATTGTCTTAATCTTATCGGGCGGTACAGCGAAGCGAAAGAGTTCATTTCCGAAATCAGCAATGAGGAATATGAAGAATTTGAAAAAGAATATCATTGCAAAAGGGACAAATATCTATTCTGTATCGTGAAAGGCATCACGCTTTTTCATCTTGGCGAAAAGAAAGAGAGCGAGAAGCTTTTTCAGGAAGTTTCAAATGTCACTTTCATGGAATTTCCTTTTGATATCAGGGATTATCTGGCACTGCAATATTATCTTTTGGGAAAACTCCTATATCCAAAAAAAACGAAGTTTTCAGATGGTTTTAACTCCAAAATCAAGGAAATGAAATTTACTTATTTTAATAGATTTAACTAATGCTTTCTTTATTTTTGATAATTTTGGGACATATGGCCTACGGCGTTACCAACGGCCTGTGGAAAGGGCCGAGAGATAGAGTAGGGACGCTTCCGCTGATTTTGATGAGGAGTTTTGGCTGCTGTGTGATTTTTTTTATTTCACATCTGTTATTTGCTTATTTTCAGGTACTTCCAGCGAAAGAGTTTTCCAGCCAAGATATTTTGTACACTGTACTAATTTGTATGGTCAATTATTTTGGGTTATTTTTTTATTTAAAATCCCTAAAATACACTGATGTTTCCAATGTTATCGGCTTTGGAAAAATGGGACTGATTATAGGTATTTTGATAGGTGTCTTTTTTTATGGCGAAAGCATCAGTATGATAAAAGCATCAGCCTGTGCGGCGATTTTACTGGCTGTTACGCTCATAGAGAAAAGCATAAAAATAGAAAAAACGCCCATCTCTAAAGGGTTGATTTACTCCATTTTATCCAGATTGTTTTGGTCTACGGGACTGCTATTTGTGCCGTTTATAGAGAAAATAGGAATTTTGCTTTTTTGCTCTATTCTGGAAGCTGTGGTGTTCTCTATGTCGCTGATTTTGTTTTTGTTCCAAAAAGATAAAAGCTGGAAGGGAATGGATGCCAAAACCAGAAACGAAATTTTTTTCTTAATAATTTTGGGGACAGCAGGGACTTTTTGTCTTAATTTTGCCATTACTAAAACAAGCATTATTGTTTTTGCATTCATGGGGCTGATAGAGCCTATTATTGGGATATTAGTTTCCATATTTTACCACAAAGAGAAAATAAACAAGTTGCAGTTTGTAGGACTTGCTTTGGGGCTGGTTTCTTCTTTTGTTCTTTCCTTTTTATAGATTATCTTTGTCAAATATAATTTTAGATGCTGCCCAAAGAAAAATTACCTCAGATTTTTGAATATCTTAAACAATTTCTCACCGAAGAACGCCTGCGAAAAATAGAGCATTTCTCTGAGCGAAGTTCGGATTTTGTCCTGCCTGTCATCGGCGATGTTTATCAGTTTCGGAATGCTGCAGCCATTGTCCGTTCGGTGGAGGCGTGCGGATTTCACAAGGTGGTGGCTATGGAGGAAGAAAATGTTTTCGAGCCAAACCTGAGGGTGACCAAAGGAGCGGACACATGGGTAGAAGTGGAAAAAATGCCCAATACGCTGGAATCTTTACAGAAAATCAAAAACCAAGGTTACAAGATTCTGGCAGTTTCGCCCGAAAAAAATGCAGTGATGCTCCCAGATTATCAAATCCAATCGCCCATAGCCCTTGTTTTTGGAACGGAAAAAGAGGGCGTTTCCGATGAGTTTTTGGATTTCGCAGATGAAACTCTGGCTATTCCTATGTATGGTTTTACGGAGAGTTTCAATGTTTCTGTGGCGGCGGCAATTTGTATGTATGATTTCAAACAAAAATTGCTGAAATTGGATATAGATTATTTCTTAAAAGACGAAAAACTGCTCAGAACTAAAATTCGCTGGGCGGTCAGTTCCATCCGTAGCGGATAGGAAATTTTAGATAAATATCTGAATGAAAATTAGGATTTCTGAGCAACTTTCGAGAATTAAATTTCTTTGCTAATGAGCCAGTGGAATATGGCATTACGCTCGCTGTCTACTTCCATATAGGAGCCTATCAGCTGACCATTGTGGTAGTGGAGCTCATCTATATCACTTACTAAAAACTCTTCCACCTCATCCTGATAAGGCTCAAAACCTTTGAAAATGATTTCGTCTTCCACTGTGAGGGTACTGATATCAAAAA
>CAUQVP010000071.1:0-9461 GCA_963521545.1 uncultured Flavobacteriaceae bacterium
TATACCAGCTATGAGGACTCTCGTAGCTTTCTTTTTTGCTGTTTGTAAATCCATTGTGTATAATTATTTAAATGTTATTTTTAAAGTTTATAATTATTTTGAGATGATTTGATTTATTCAATTGGGGTGCAATTTAATACTATTTTTTGAATTGGCACTATTTTTTGTTAATAAAAATATAAAATCCACCATTACCTAACATCATACATATCTTTATTACTACAAAGTTACTAAACCTTTTTGAAAATCGGAGGCAAAAATAAAATAATAAATCCTTATTTAAAAGATGATATAAATCATACTTTGTTTTTCTGACTTCTTAAAAGCATGATTTTTTGGTGATTAAGGAGAAGTTTGAAAAGCATAATTGAGTGTCTGATTTTATAAAATGTTAAAAAATCATAAATAAATATACAAATTAAGCGTTTATATGATAAAAGGCTAATTTTGATAAGGTTATATACCTTAATATAATCTGTATAAAAGGATAAAAAACAGGAAATATGATAAATATTAGTTTTTTTGTTAAAAAAAATATAAAATAATATTATATCTTTGCAATGTGAAATAATATCACGAAAGAAAATCTTTAAATTATAATAATTACAATTATGAAAAAACAGATCATGGCGCTACTTGCTTTGGCAGTAGCACAAGTAGGGTTAGCACAAGAAGAAACAAGTGCTACACTTTATGGGTATGTAAGAGGAGAGTTCGCTTTTGACTCTCGTCAGGTAGTTGCTGCTAGAGAAGGTAACTATATCGATTTGGCATCTCCAGTTAATAAAGTAAATGGAAAAGATTTGAATGCAAATCCTAACTTCAATGGATGGGGAGTAGAATCTAGATTAGGAGTAAAAATTGCTGGGCCTGAGTTCTTTGGAATGAAGTCTGAGGCTTTGATTGAATCTCACTTCTTTGGTAGTTCAGATGCTTCAATCAATACATTAGCATTAAGACATGCTTATGTGAAATTATCTAGTGACAAAGTAGAATGGTTAGTAGGTCAGTTCTGGCACCCAATGTTCGTAACGAATGTATCTCCTAGAACTTACAACTTCAACGCAGGAAGCCCATTCCAACCGTTCAACCGTTCTCCACAGATCAGATTCTCTACTAAAGGTAATGCAAGATTGACCCTTGCTGCTATCACAGAGAGAGATTTTGCGAGTGTAGGAGGGAAAGCTAATTTATCAGCATTGCCTGCATTCCACGCACAGTTACAATTTGGTAACGATGATAAATTTGTAGGAGGTTTTGGAGCTAACTATAAGTCTCTTAAGAGTGGATTGAGAGGAGAATATTTTGGAGCATTTACTTTCTTGGCTTATGCTAAAGCGAAGTTAGGACAAAATTCAGCATGGCAAATCTATGCTGATTATGGACAAAACCCAAGTGAATTGTTACAATTAGGAGGGGTGGCAGTTGATGCTAAAGGTAAATACAAGAGTAATAATACATTAGCTCTATGGACAGAGTTCTATGGAGATTTTACACCAAGTTTTGAATGGGGTATCTTTGGTGGTTATTCTAAAGACTTTGGATTTAGTAAAAACACAACACCAAGTGCTACCAAATTTGGACAAATGGCAGATATCATAAATCCTCTTACAGGTAAAGTGGAAGGACAATATTTAGCTGGAACTCCAATTAGTACATGGAGAGTTTCCCCAAGAGTAGGTTGGAAATCAGGTAATACAAAACTTACTGCAGAATTAGATTATACATCAACTACATATGGAGCTTGGGATACAAATCTTAAAACTAAGAAATATGCTCAAGATGCAACAGCAGGAAACTTCCGTGTATCGTTGTCTCTAATTCAAAATTTCTAAGATAAATAAAATATTTTGAGATGATAGAAGAGCCACTCACAGAGTGGCTCTTTTATTTTAGATGAAAATATCAGTTTTTATATTTCGCAAGCTTTCCATATGGCATCATTCTGCGGAACAGGAGCTGTTATTTTTATAAGTTCTTTGCTCACAGGATGGATGAATTCCAGCATTCTAGCGTGCAGGCTGATTCCGCCGTCTGGGTTGGAGCGTGGAGCGCCATATTTTAGGTCGCCTTTTATAGGAATACCTATTTTAGAGAGCTGAGCCCGTATTTGGTGGTGTCTTCCTGTTTGTAAATCTACTTCCAGTAGCATATAATTATCCAAGGTTTTGAGAATATTATAGCTTAGAATGGCTTTTTTTGCTCCTTCTGCCTCGTGGGAGTAGATGATGGCTTTGTTGTTTTTTTCGTTTTTCTTGAGATAGTGGGTAAGGGTTTGGCTTTGTGGAATCATCTCTTTGGGAACCACTGCCCAGTAAGTTTTTTTAATTTCTCTGTTTTTTACCATTTGGGTTAGGCGGGATAGCGCTTTGGAGGTTTTTGCATAAATGACCAGCCCAGAGGTCGGTCGGTCTATCCTATGAACCAAACCGAGATAAACATTCCCAGGTTTTTGGTCGCGTTCTTTTATGAAATCTTTCAGCAGTTCCAGAAGGCTCTGGTCGCCTGTTTTATCGCCTTGAACCAGCTGACCTACTTTTTTATTGATAATGATGATGTGATTGTCTTCGTAGAGAATTTGTGAATTCATATAAATGTCTGATTAGAATTTCACAAAGGTAAAGTTTTTATAGTTTTAATCAAATTTCATACCTTTACCGAAGTAATTATGATTTATGATAATTGAAAATTATATCGCAAATGATTTTCCCATATTGGGCGTAGATGCTACTGCGGAGGAGGCTTTGCAGACTGCTGTTGATTTTGATTTTACCCATGTTTTCGTAGAAAATGAGGGTATATTTCAGGGCGCAGTAATGAAGGAGTGCTTGGAGGAAAATCGCAAAAAAAACTTAGAAGAACTGCTTCCGTATATGGATAGATTTTCTATCCTCTATGAAAGTACTCTTTTGGATGGGGTGAAATTATTCCATACATTTAATACCAATGTAATCCCTGTAATCAATAAAAACGAGGAATATCAGGGGTATATCGCTTGGGACAGCATCGCAGATGAATTGTCTAAATATCCATTTTTTTCGGAGACAGGGGCGCTGCTTACGGTGGAAATCCCAAGAACCAATTATTCCATGGTGGAAATCGCCCAAATCGTAGAAAGTAACAACGGAAAATTTTACGGTGCGCTGGTTACGGAGATGAATGAAGCTTTTGTAAGGGTGACGATGAGAATCAGCAATGAAAATCTTAGCTCCATAGATGAGACTTTTGAGCGGTACGGCTACATCATCGTGCAGAAATTCTATACCGATGAAAAGGAAGAACTGCTGAAAAGCCGATACGAATTTATGCAAAAATACCTTGAATTCTAATGCCAAACATCGCAATATATTCGCAGAAAAATGGAGATGAGATTCAGGCTTATCTTCATCAGTTTATTCTTGAATTGGAGAAAAGGGAAAATGTGCAGATTTTTCTCCACGAAAAAATTTTAGAAAATAGTAATTTATCGGGTAAATATCAGATTTTCAGTGATAAAAATTCTCTCGAAAAATGTGAAATAGATTATTTCTTTTCTTTTGGTGGAGATGGCACTATTCTGAGTGCGCTTACGCTGATTCAGGATTTGGAAATTCCTGTTGTCGGTGTTAATATGGGCAGGCTCGGCTTTTTAGCAAATTTCAGCAAAGAAGAGATTTTTGATAATATTGATAAAATTTTTGCTGGGGAAACGCATATCAGCCAGCGTTCGGTGATAGAAGTGAAAACAGCCGAAAATAGGATAGATTTTCCCTATGCGCTGAATGATGTGGTGATTACCCGCCAAGAGACCACCTCCATGATTACCGTGGAAGCAGAAATTAATGGCAAATTCCTAAGTATGTTTTGGGGAGACGGGCTTATAGTGGCTACGCCTTCGGGGTCTACGGCGTATTCGCTAAGCTGTGGAGGGCCTATTATAGAGCCAGAAAATGATAATTTTTCTCTTACGCCTATTGCGCCGCATAACCTAAATATGCGCCCAATTATCCTAAAAGACAATGTAGAAATAAAACTAAAAGTCTCCAGCAGGCTGCCGATGTATTCATTGGGTTTGGATTCTCGGCTTTACCATATGAATGAGCAAGATGAACTGATTTTGAAGAAGGCAGATTTTAGCCTAAATCTTATTTTTCCAAAAAATGTCAGTTTCTATGAAACTTTGAGACAAAAACTCCTCTGGGGGAATGACAAAAGAAATTAAAAATCAATAATATTATGAAAATAGTAAACACACAGTTTAGAACAGAAGAACCGCTTACTTGGGATGAAATTAAGGAACTGATAACGACAGGAATTTACGAGGAAGATTTTATAGTGCTTTTTGATGAAAAAAGTGAAAACTATGTCCAAATGGCTGAGGATGAGCAGAGCTTTGTAGTGGAAAGCAGAGTTTATGACCGAGGGAATTTTACGCATTATAGAACTTTTGTGGAAGAACCAGAGGCGGCTATTCCTTTCTTTGAAAAGTATTTCAATGATAAAAGCATAGATTTTTCCGCGTGGGAAAATGTTACAGCTGAGTTTTTAAGTTAAAGAAAAAATATTTCTTAAATTTGCAGAATTATTAAAAGATAAAGAATGTCAGCATTTGATTGGTTCAAAAGAAAGAAACAAAATATCAGCACTCCTACGGAGGAAAAAAAAGATGTTCCAAAAGGGCTTTGGCATCAGACTCCCACAGGGAAAATAATAGAGAGTGACGAACTGAGAGCAAATAACTATGTTTCGCCAGAGGATGGCTTCCATGTGAGAATAGGAAGCAGGGAATATTTTGAAATTATTTTTGATGATTCTAAATTTAAGGAATTAAATGCAGATGTAGAAAGCATCGATATTCTTAAATTTAAAGATTCTAAATCCTACAAAGACAGACTAAAAGAAGCAAAAGCTAAAACCAAACTAGTAGACTCCATCAGAAACGCACATGGAAAAGTAAATGGCGTAGAAATGGTGATTTCCTGTATGGATTTTGACTTCATCGGAGGTTCTCTTGGGTCTGTGATGGGAGAGAAAATAAGGAGAGCAATAGACTTCTGTATAGAAAAAAAGCTGCCTTATATGATTATCTGTCAGTCGGGTGGAGCAAGAATGCAGGAAGCGGCTTATTCACTGATGCAGATGGCAAAGGTTCAGGCAAAATTGGCTCAGCTTTCTAACGCAGGGCTGCCTTACATAGCCTACCTTACCAATCCTACTTTCGGTGGAATTACGGCTTCTTTCGCTATGACTGCCGATATCATCATGGCAGAGCCAGGTGCTTTGATAGGTTTTGCAGGGCCTAGAGTTATTCGTGAAACTATTGGGCGAGATTTGCCAGAAGGATTCCAAACATCTGAGTTTTTACAGGAAAAAGGTTTTGTAGATTTTATAGTAAAAAGGAAGGAAATAAAAGAAACCATCTCTAAAACTGTAAAACTATTAATGAACAAATAAAAATGATAAAATCGTAAGTCTTTTTTGATTTGCGATTTTATTTTAGAAAGAATGACAACTATTTTTAAGGCTATTCTGCAGCTTGATTTTAAGCGGCTTGTCAAATTGTTAGGGTTATTGCTTCGGCATCCGTTGTTTGCTTTTCTTACCTTCATAGCCACTATTAAAACCTTTAAAATTACAAATAAAAAATTCCCTGAAACTCATCACAAAAACGGAAGAGGAAATGCCTTTCGTCATGCTCTCTGGTGCTGTCTGATAATGATGTATTGCTGTAAAATTTCTTCTCCACAGAAAAGCCTGAAATGGTGTAAGCAGATTACAGATCTGCACGAAGAACTCTTTGTAAATGAGCTGGTTGCTAGAGCAATGGATTTGCATAATAATCAAATAGGGATGAATCTCTTTATGACTATGCTGGAGGGAATTCATCGCCAGTTTTTTGAGACGCTTTTTTTCATGGAGCCGCTTTATGAAAAATCTCAAGAAGCAAAATTAATTTCCTCCATTGAAGAAATAGAGGAAGGGCGAATGGCTATTATAGAGGATATAAACTAAGGATTTTCGCTTTTTGTAAAGAAAGAAAAACTTACATTTCCATATTTACGAGTTTCCTGTAAATCAGGGTGTTCTATCTTATGGCGTGACTGGTGTTCTAGTACGAAACATCCATTTTCTTTTAAAATTCCCTCAGAAAGAATGAGAGAGATTAACTCTTGGTATTCGTTTTCAGGCAAGTCAAAAGGAGGGTCAGCAAAAACCAAATCAAAACTTTTTCCTTGATTTTGTGCTTTTTTCAACCAGTCAAAAACATTGGCTCTTAGAATATTGATTTGTGAGCTGAAATCCAAATCTTTAGCCGTAGAATTGATAAAACCAGCATGTTTAGCGTTCATCTCTACACTGGTAATGTCTTTGCAGCCGCGAGAGGCGAGCTCCAGCGAAATAGAGCCAATCCCAGCAAAAAGGTCTAAAACAGACAAACTAGACAAATCCAAACGATGCTCTAAAATACTGAAAAGAGCCTCTTTGGCGAAATCCGTAGTTGGTCTGACTTCAAAATTCTTTGGAGCGGAGATTTTCTTACCTTTCCAAACGCCTGAAATGATGCGATACATACTTATGAATTAACAATGAAATGTTTTCCCTTAAAGTTTTCGTACACGATGGAGATAGCTGGAACGAATTTTTCTAACTCAGATATAAAGGTGTCATTCTCAGAGATTTCTCCATAGATGTAGAAATAAGTTTTATTGATATCAAAACCTATTTTGCTCAGTGTGAACATGATGAAATAAAGGAAATCTATTTCCGATGTAGCATCGAGATTGTTATAAAGAACCATTTTTCCGTTTTCTAATGCAAGAAACTCTACTTGGTTGTGATACAGATTGATATGGATTTCATTGTCCTTGCTTACATTTACAGAATCCAAAAAACGCTCTCCTGAGAAATGAAAATTAGAAACAGAACTAAGGTCTTTTATTTTCTGATAAAAGTGTTTTGGGAAAGAATAATAAAACTGAACGCCGTATTTCTGGTTGATAGACCGCATCAGTTCTTCTGATTCTGTTTTTACATCCGAATTATAAGATATAATCTGCTGTCCGAGCTGATTTTCTGTGAAAACATCTGGAGTCAGTGAGAAGTGGTTGAATGCTGAGAAAACCTTTATCTCAGCCCAAGCCTCTCTGCGAAGAATCTTGTCTAGTTCATTTTCTATAAAATTTTCTGGAGTCTCATCCGTTACGAAACGAGCTTCTTCCTCTGTAACATTGTCTACTTCATAAATTTGCCATTGCAAACCATCTTTTGTAAATAGGAGTGAAAGGTTCTTCATAATCTGTATTTATGGGACAAATTTAGTTAAATTTTTTAAATTTTTCTTTCCCAAGTCTGAAAATAAAAATCATAAGCGTGATTTTCATCTTTTGGGTGGTGGATTTCATCAGTTTTTATCCAAGTTTTTTCATCGATTTTTGGGAAAAATACATCGGCATCTGTTTGGTGATTTACTTGGGTGATTTCCAGTCGGTCAGCTATATTGATGGTGTGGCGGTAGATTTCGCCGCCTCCGATGATGAATATATTTTCATTGATTTTTTTAGCGTGTTTGATGGCATCTTTTAAACTCGGAACGATGAGAATCCCTTCCTCAAACCAGTCGTCTTTTCTGCTCACCACTATATTGGTGCGGTTTGGGAGAGGTTTTCCTATGCTTTCGTAGGTTTTTCTGCCCATTATGATGGGATGCCCTGAGGTGAGATTTTTGAAATGTTTCAAATCCGCAGGGAGATGCCACAGCAGCTGGTTGTCCTTTCCTAATTCGTTGTTTTTTCCGATAGCAGCGATAATGGTAATCATTTGGTTAAAGGGTTTTTAGTTCCAATTCTATTTTGTTTCCAAAGAATTTTTTAGAAATCTTTTGGAAATTTTTGGTCATATCCGAGACATAAAATTCATACTTCGGATTAGGATTATTCGTATTCAGTAATTTATGCTTTTCCAAAGTGAGTTTGATATAGTTTGCCACAATATTCGGCGAGTCTATCACTCTCACTCTGTTACCATAGTATTGTTTGATCTCTTCCATCAGAAGCGGATAGTGGGTGCATCCTAGGATAAGCGTATCGATATCTTTTAACTTTTTATTAGAAAGATAATTGTAAATTACGCTGTGGGAAATAGGATGATTGATAAATCCTTCCTCTATCACAGGGACAAGGAGCGGAGTTGCCAATTCTTCCACATTGATGAATTTATTATATTTTCTGATACTTTTTCTGTAAAGTTTAGAATTTACGGTTGCTTTGGTAGCGATTACACCTATGTTTTGGTGGATTTCGTAGGCTACTTTTTCGGCAACGGGATTGATTACATCAAATACAAAAACCTTGTCGTTCACCATTTTTTTTACTTCTTCCAGTGCGTTAGAAGTAGCAGTGTTACAGGCGATTACTATCGCTTTGCAGTTTTGTTCCAAAAGGAATTTGGTGATTTGCAGGGAATAATCTATGATGGCTTCTTTGGATTTTTCTCCATACGGAAGATGCTTGGTATCACCGAAATAGATGAAACTCTCCTGCGGCATTACTCGTTTGATTTCTCTCGCTGTTGTCAGTCCTCCCACGCCGCTGTCAAAAATCCCAATAGGCTGATTTGCACTAAGATGTTGATATTTCAAAATTCAAATTTTTTACAAAAATAGAAATAAGGAACAAAATAAAGAAAAAAGGCAAAAGTAATTTTCTACTTCTGCCCTTTTTTGTCAATATAAATTCGTGATTATCCAAGATAAGCATTGTACATCCAGACATCTTTTTCCTGTTCTGTGATGTATCCGCTCACAAGGGCGTTTGTCCCTTCATCATTTGCTTTGTCAGTTATTTCTAAAAGTTCTCTTTGTAGGTCTATCACTACTTTGAAAGAGTTTAGAATGTCTTCTACGCATTTTTTACTGTTATGCACTTCCTTGCTCTCTTTAATCGTTGAAACTTTCAGATAATCAGAATAGTTGTGGCTCGGCACATGACCTAATGTCAGAATTCTCTCTGCGATTTCGTCAATTTTAAGAACAAGATTGTCATAAAGCTCTTCGAATTTTGGGTGAAGAACGAAAAACTGCTCTCCCTTTATATTCCAGTGAGCACCACGAGTGTTTTGATAGAAAACAGAATAATTTGCAAGAAGGATGTTTAGCTTCTCAGCGATGTTTTTGCAGTCTTCTTCTCTAAGACCGATGATGTTAGAATTTTTCATATTTTTAGGATTTATTTCTACAAAGTTATGAAATAAAATTCTTTAATCGATAGTTTTGGTTTAATTTATAAACAATCTAAATAGTTTTTCTCTATCAATATTTTAATTTTTAAACTTAAAAAATCAATAATTTTTTGAAAGAAAACATTAATTTCGGATTAAATTCTTTTGTACATCCGTGAGTTTGTGCTAAATTTGTGACTTTTACAAAAATCATAATATATATGGCACAATCACGAGCAAGACAAACCACGGAGGCGATAGAGAAA
>CAUQVP010000072.1:0-9409 GCA_963521545.1 uncultured Flavobacteriaceae bacterium
CTTCTCTGTTCACAAACTCAAAACCATTCCGGTTTCGTTTGCGAGTGCAAAAGTAAAAACTTTTTTTGAACTGACAAAATATTTTTAAACTTTTTTTAAAAATATTTTTAAATCACTCATTTTCAACTAAAAAACTTCTACTCTCCTGAATACCCCCCTGTGGAGAATTCAGATTGCAAAAATAGAAATTCCTACATTATCACGCAAGCGCTTTTTTATCTTTTTTACATATAATTATTTAATTCACTGATTTGCAGCATCGAAAAATTTAAAGAAGGTTTCCTATTTACCAGTCCGAAGGGTATTTCTTCCATTCTTCTGGAACCTTTTCATCAGATTTTTTATAAACAAAACATATGTACTCGCTTCCTGGAACCAAGAAATTATCATCCAATAGGAATATATAATCTCCTTCTATTTTTACACTATATGAACCTTTTGATATAGTTCCCCCTTGATTAGCAAAGTCAGTATCTATTTTTATTTTATTATTTTTCTTATATTATGTATGAGCTAATATAATTTTTGGATAGGATGTCTCATATACACTTATTGAATTAATTAAACAGCAAAAGCATGTATACTGAAGTTATAACGGTCTATACACATAGCAATACCTATCAAATTGCATGTGTATTTTACCATT
Source organism: uncultured Flavobacteriaceae bacterium (assembly GCA_963521545.1). Lineage (GTDB taxonomy): Bacteria > Bacteroidota > Bacteroidia > Flavobacteriales > Weeksellaceae > JABCPE02. The sequence goes on from CAUQVP010000072.1 coordinate 647, forward strand.
TATTACTTTTATTTTGTGACTATTATAAGTACCAAAACCTAGACTCATCTTTGTCTTTACAATCCAATCTATAAACATTTGATTTTTTTTCCTATATAGTATTCCATCAAAAGTCCCTCTATATAAATTAACCTTAGGATTAGGTTTTTCACTGGCAAAAAATAATACCTTGCCATTATCATAGATGTATAGATAATCTGTGTATAAATATGTAGGTATAGTTTCACTTCCTTCTAAAACTCCAAAATCCCCTTTTCTAATATATTCCAATTCACGAATATATAGTCTATTGAATTCTATTCCTTCAAAATTAGCAGAGTTAAAATACTTTACTCTTTTTTCTAAATTTCTATACACTCCCTCTTCTGAAAAACAGGATATCTGTAGTAAAAGTAACGCAAAGAGTATTCTTACCATGATGTAAAAATATTATTGGTTTTAGAAGGTATTATTTCATTTAATTTTTTCCCTTGTGAAAATATATCTCTTCCCTTCTTTTATAATGATTAAAGTATCCTCTTTTTCTTCTTTAATCAATCTAAAAGGAGGGAGAACATCCCTCCACATAACCTTTTGATTAATAAAATCTTTTGGATTCCCAAAATCCCCCATCAGAGTATTAATCTCTTTTATATTTTTGGGGTAATATACAAACATGGTATCTGTATTTTGATAGTAGGTTTTATTTCCTATTTTAAAATAGTAATCAATCACCATATTTTCTTTTATACTATCATTAAATTGATGATTTTCGAATTTTAATGCATTGGGATTTTTTTCTAATTTTTCTCGGAAAAATACAAAAACAATACCTCCTGCTATAATAACCCATAAACAAAGAATTAATTGATATTTCTTTACCTTCATATTTCTTATTTTTTAATTCAAAGTCAGAGTCACTTTTATCACATTAATATCTACAACCCCTATCTCAGCGCTTCAAATGTATTTCCTTGTCTTATGTCTCCTGTGTTATATCCCTTCATGAACCATTCTTTTCTCTGTGCAGAAGAACCGTGTGTAAAGGCTTCTTGGTTTACATAACCTTGAGAACGCTTCTGGATATTGTCATCTCCCACCGCTTCAGCAGCACTGATGGCAGCATCTATATCTTTGGAATCCAAGAAATTTTCTCTGTTATTACTTCTTCTAGCCCATACTCCTGCATAAAAATCCGCCTGAAGCTCTACGGCAACAGAATTTTTATTGATTTCAGCTTCTGAAAAACGACCGCTTCTTCTCATTTTATCAGATTTCTGTAAAGTTCCCAAAAGATTTTGAACATGGTGCCCCACCTCATGCGCCATAACATACGCCACCGAAAATTCCGTTACTTTGGCACCATATTTACTTTGAAGTTCATTAAAGAAACTCATATCCATATATATAGTCTCATCAGCTGGACAATAGAAAGGCCCCATCGCTGCTTGGGCTGTACCACATCCTGACTGGGTAACCTGCTCAAACATCACCACTTTCGGTTTTCTGTACTCCAAACCATGTTCCTGAAAAATCTCTGTCCATGTTTCCTCTGTCTCAGCCGTTACCATTCTCACAAATTCATAGGTTTTAAGCTCTTCTTCGGTCAGCTGTCTTTGCTCTGTCTGCGCCTGACCTTGCATAACGCCACTGTTATTGAGCACCGTAGAAGGGTCGCCTCCTAAAAACATTACTACTAGTACCATAACTATCGTTCCTAGTCCACCACCTATCATCATTCCTCTACCACCGCCCTTTCCTCTGCGGTCTTCCACATTGTCACTTCTGTCGTTTGTCCATTTCATAATTTTAATAATTTAAAAAATTCTACTTTTTTATAAAATACCTAAAAACCAAATATTTGGTTTGATAATAATTCTTTTTCTGAAACTTTGCTCTTCTTCTAAAACTTTCAGGAAAATGAGTATAAAACCCAAAATGCCCTCTGAAAACTGCCCAAAGATGCGAAATCCCCTCTTTATATACAAGATAAATGCCAGCCGCCACATCTAAAACCAATCGTAATGGAATTATCCAAAACAATGCTCCCAAAGGTAGGTTTTTAACCAGCATAGAAAGATTATTTCTTATATTTAGAAAAGTTTTTCTTGGATTTTGTTTGTTTAAAGTTCCTCCGCCTACATGATAAATCGTGGATTTCCCTGTATAAAATATTTTTTTACCTAAATTTATCAGCCGCCAGCAAAGGTCTATTTCCTCCTGATGGGCAAAAAAACGCTCATCAAATCCGCCAGCCCGCCAAAAATCACTCTTTCTGATAAAAAAACAACAGCCCGATGCCCAGAAAATCTCCGTTTCGTCATCATACTGTCCTTTATCCTCCTCCAAATCATCAAAAACACGCCCTCGGCAGTAGGGATACCCCAAATTATCTATCAAACCGCCTCCTGCTCCTGCAAATTCAAAGTAATTTTTCCTGTTGTAAGAAAGAATTTTGGGCTGAATAGCCGCTATTTCTGGGTTTTGCTGAAATAAATCCGAAACAGGCTCCAGCCAGCCTTCTGTAACTTCTACATCGGAATTGAGCAGGCAGTAGATTTCTTCCTTTACTTGTTTCAGTCCTTCATTGTATCCTCCTGCAAATCCTGAATTTTGAGTATTCTGAATTACTTTTACCGAAGGAAAATTATTCTCTAAAAACAAAACGCTGTCATCCGTAGAGGCATTATCCACGACATAAATTTGCGCAGATTCAGAATATTTGAGAACTGTAGGCAGGAATTTTTCCAGCCAGCTTTTCCCATTCCAGTTTAGGATTACAACAGCAATTCGTTTCATCAGAAAAAGTATTTATTCCTCATATTTTTTGATATCGTTCTGATATTTCCATCTTCGGTGAGACCAGAGCCAGTTGTCTGGGCGCTCGTTAATGGTTTCTTCCAGCATTTTATGAAATTTTCTCACCACTTCATATTCTTTAAACAGCTCTCCATCAGGGTAAATTCGGTGATAGCTCACTTCATAATAGCCTCGTTTTACCTTTTTCATTTCACAATAGATAAAAGCCAAATCCAGCCTTTGTGAAAGCTTATCATAACCGATAAAAACTGGAGTTCTCTGATTTAAAAACTTTAATCCATAATAAACCTCGGAGAAATGCGGCGTCTGGTCGGCCACGAACATATACGCCGAATTTCCATCAACAGGAGTTCTCAATATATGTCTGATAATCTCACGAGAGTTCAGCGCCTTATTCCCGAAACGATTTCTGATGAGTTTCACTTTCTCCTCCCAGAAGTCATTATTTACCTTTCTATAAACAGGGTGGCAGTTTTCCTGCGGAATGATTTTCGCAAAAGCATTGATCCACTCCCAGTCAAAAACATGCCCTGCCAAGATAATCACATTTTTTCTTTCGGCTTTGGCCTGATGAAAAAGCTCTTGGTTAATGTGTTTCACACGCTTTCCGAGTTCTTCTTCACTGATTGTCATCGCTTTTACCGTCTCTACGATATAATCAGAAAAATTACGGAAAAATTTCTTTTGAATTTGTTTAATTTCCTTTTCACTTTTGTCAGGAAAAGAATTTTTCAAATTTTCATAAACAATTTTTTTTCGGTAACCGATGATATAATAATTAACGAAAAAAATAATATCCGAAATAATATACAATACGCCCAGCGGCAGTTTTGATGCTAAATAAACAATATGAAAAAGTAAATTATTCAATGTATAAATTTTAGGTGCGAAGATACAAATTTTGTCAATTCCATTTTTTTATTACATTTGGAAAAATTTTAACAATGAAAAATATATTCATAAAACTTGCTTTTTTAGGCATTTTGACACCTTCATTATATTACACTCAAACTTCTGAAATAAGCCCACAGCAAGAAAAACTGGCTCTTCCAAAACCATACAGAGAGGAGGATAATGCAGAAATAGAAATCCAAAAATTAGTAAAACTAGCCCAAAAAGAAAACAAAAACATCATCTTGCAGGCGGGTGGAAACTGGTGCATTTGGTGTCTGAGATTTGATAATTTTGTAAAAACAACTCCTGAACTAAAGAAAATAGTTGATGAAAGTTTTCTTTATTATCACCTAAATTTTTCTCCAAAGAATAAAAACGAAAAAGTTTTTGCTAAATATGGCAACCCTGGTGAGAAATTCGGGTATCCTGTTTTCATTATTTTAGATAAAAACGGAAAACAAATCCACACACAAAGCAGCGAAGTTTTTGAAGAAGGAAAGGGCTACAGCCTAGAAAAAGTAAAAACTTTCTTCGAAGAATGGATTGCTAAAAACTAAAAAAACTGCTCAGATTTGAGCAGTTTTTTTATATTATTTCACTGGTAAAACCTCGTCCTAAAAGCTTCTGATGCATAGGCATAAGTGTTTCCATATCACCTGTTTTCACTGTGCATTTGCCTTTATAATGAACCAGCATCGTACATTGCTCAGCCTGTTCCAGCGTGTGTTTGCAAACTTCTATAAGAGATTCTATCACAAAATCAAAAGTATTGACATCATCATTGTATAGAACCAACTTATTTTCTGCATTCTCCTCCTCCAAAAGAAGAACATCAGTTTGTTTTTCTGTTTGTGAGCTTTCGCAGTATATGTTATATTTTTTCTGTTTCTTCATTCGTTTCTTCTATGTCCTGTGGTTCATATTTCAGCTCTACCATCTCCACACTTTTATTCTGCATTTTCAAGATTTTGAAAGCATAATTACACAACTTAAATTCCTGATTTTCTTCTGGAATATCTGACAACTGATACATAATATATCCCGCCAAAGTATTATATTCAGGATCTTCTGGTAGCGGGACAGGGAGATATTCATTTATCTCATCCAAAGGCTGAGTTGCGTGTATCCAGAATGTATTTTCTGCTACCTCATCTACTAATTTTTGTTCATCATCTTCCTCGTCTTGGATTTCACCTACCAACTCTTCCAAAATATCTTCTAATGTTACAATTCCTTCCGTTCCTCCGAATTCATCAATCACAATCGCAATATGCTGTTTCTTCTGCTGAAAAACATTCATCAAATCAGATATTTTCTTACTTCCCACCACGAAAAACGCCTCACGCAAAAATTTTCTTAAATCTACATCTTTGTTTTTGATGTACTCACGCATGATTTCTTTTGTGTAGAAAATCCCTATGATATTGTCTATGGAGTTCTCATACACAGGTATTCTGGAATATCCGCAATCTATTATTTTACTTAAAATCACATCATTATCCTCGCTGATATCAATAGTAATGATATTCTGTCTCGGCACCATTACCTGCTTAGCGGTATGGTCAGTAAAATCAAAAGCATTTTTGATGATTTCATAGTTTTCCTCCTCTATCTCTCCTCCTGCGGCACTCTGTTTTACCAACAGCTGAAGCTCCTCTGTGGAGTGTATCTCATGACCAGCCACAGGGTGAATATTGATAAGTCTTAGGAATGCGTTAGAAATTGCATTCATCAACCAAATGAAGGGCTTGAATATGTTGTAAAATAACAACAAAGGCCACGCAACAAATAAAGTCGTCGCCTCTGATTTTCTAATCGCTATTGACTTCGGTACCAGCTCTCCGAAGACTATGTGCATCATGGTTACAACAAGGAAACTTCCCGCCAAAGCCATCGTAGAAAGAGTTTCTGGCGCAATATCAATATTCAGTTTAGAAAATGCTCCTTCTAAAATATGATGCATCGTACTTTCTCCTATGAAACCGAGCGCCAGACTGGCTAGCGTGATTCCCAGCTGTGTAGCAGAAAGATAAGCGTCTAAGTTTTTGATGATTTTTTCGGCCTGTTTTGCGGAGGCATTTCCTCCTTCTGCCTTGATTTGAATTTGAGAGTGGCGCACTTTAACTATTGAAAACTCTGCTGCCACGAAAAATCCATTAAGTATTACAAAAAATAATGCTAATAAAAGTTTTAATAAACTATCGGGGTCCATTTAATTTAAATTGTTAAACAAAAATAGTATGCAAATATAACTAATAAATATTTATCCGACCAAACTTATTGATTTAGGTTAAGGTATTTTGACAAAATATGCCTTATATTTGCTGTCTTAATCTTAATTTATGAAAGCAGAAGTAATTACAAAAATTGGTGCAGAGAAATATCTAATGAACATCTCTGCTGGTAAAAACAGCATTATCGGTGATGAACCCGCTGCTAAAGGCGGACAGGAAAAAGGATTTAATCCACTAGAACTTTTGGCTTCGGCTCTTTCATCTTGCACCACTGCAACTATCAAAATGTTTGCAGACCGTAAAGAATGGGAGGTAGAGGAAGTTTCTGTAAAAGTTCTTTTCGATAACGAAACTAAAGAAGGCGTTTCTCAATTCAAAAAAATCATAGAAATAAAAGGAAATCTTACTGAGGAGCAGCGCAATATCCTGCACAAAACAGCTCACGCCTGCCCTATTCAGAAAATTCTCACTGGCGAAATTGCCATAGAATCTGAACTACTTCCTTAAAAAATCTCAATCAGAAACAAAAAAATCAGAAATCTTCAAAAGGATTTCTGATTTTTTTAATAAATATTTATAACTCAAGAGCTTTTTTCTCGTTGTTTTCCATAAGCAGCTCCACTGGATTTTCTATGGCTTCTTTCACTGCCACCAAGAACCCTACAGACTCACGGCCATCAATTATTCTATGGTCATAAGAAAGCGCCAGATACATCATCGGACGGATTTCTACCTGCCCATTGACAGCCACAGGGCGTTCTAAAATATTGTGCATCCCTAAAATCGCACTTTGTGGCGGATTGATAATCGGAGTAGAAAGCATAGAACCGAAAGTCCCACCATTAGTAATGGTAAAAGTTCCGCCTGTCATCTCATCTACAGAAATATTTCCATCGCGAACTTTCGTAGCTAAATCTTTAATTTTCAACTCAATACCTTTAAAAGACAAAGTCTCTGCATCTCTGATAATCGGCACCATAAGTCCCTTTGGCCCAGAAACCGCCACAGAAATATCACAAAAATCATAATTGATTTTTTGGTCGCCATCTATCGCCGCATTCACATCTGGATAAAGTTTCAAAGCTCTGGTAACCGCCTTTGTAAAGAAAGACATAAAACCAAGCCCTACGCCATGTTTCTGTATAAATTCTTCTTTATAAAGTTTTCTCAACCTGAAAATTTCGCTCATATCCACCTCGTTGAAAGTAGTAAGCATAGCGGTTTCGTTCTTCACAGAAACCAATCTGGCAGCCAGTTTTCTCCTCAAAACAGAAAGTTTCATAACGGTCTTTTTGCGGTTTCCTTGTGTTCTGCCCATTGCTGCAACGGCTTTTATCGCATCTTCTTTGGTGATTTTTCCGCCCACTCCTGTTCCTGTAACTTTATCAGAATCAATGCTGTTCTCCTTCAAAATCACTTTTGCTAATGGAGAAGATGGATGTGACTCTTCTTTTTTAGGTTCTTGTGTAGGAGCAGCCACTGTTTGTGCTTCCACTTTCATTTCCGAAACTGGTTTTTCTGTTTTCACGGCTGACCCTTTTGCGGACATATCTATAAGGCAGACTACCTGTCCCACTTTTACTACATCTCCTTCCTCAGCTTTTAGAGTAATTACTCCTGACTGCTCGGCTGGGAGTTCTAGTGTCGCCTTATCAGAATCTACCTCTGCTATCGGCTGGTCTTTTTCTACAAAATCACCATCTTTTACTAACCAAGATGAGATTTCTACTTCTGTGATGGATTCGCCTGGTGAAGGCACTTTCATTTCTAATATAGACATAGCTCTAAGTCTTTATTTTATGTTAATAAACTCTATTGTTTATCCTATTAAATTTTCTAAATCAAACACTCGCTGGATTACCTGTTTTTGGTTTTTATCAAAACCTTTGTGCGTTCCTGGAGCAGGCGTACCGCTGGACACTGGAGCGATTACCTGAATATCTGTATTTCTCAAGTTTCTCAAGATATACGCCCAAGCCCCCATGTTTTCAGGTTCTTCCTGCACCCATACTATTTCTTTATTATGGGCATATCTGTTCATTATCCCTGCAAGAGTTTGCCTATCCAAAGGATACAGCTGTTCCAATCTTACCAACGCCACTCTTTCCTCGTTTAGTTCTTCTCTTTTTGCTAAAAGTTCATAGTAGATTTTACCGCTACAAAGGGCTATTCTCTCCACTTTTTCAGCATTTATCAAAGTATCATCTATCAGAGTTTGGAACTCTCCATTTGCCATTTCTTCAATTCCAGAAACTACTTTTGGATGTCTCAACAAGGATTTTGGAGTCATTACTACCAATGGCTTTCTGAACGGCAGTTTCATTTGTCTTCTAAGCAAATGGAAGTAATTGGCTGGTGTAGTACAGTTTGCCACAAAAATATTTTCATTAGCACAAAGTGTAAGGAATCTTTCCAATCTCGCGGAAGAATGCTCTGCGCCCTGTCCCTCCATTCCGTGAGGAAGCAGCATCACAAGCCCGTTTTGGATTTTCCATTTTTCCTCTGCTGCTACCAAATATTGGTCTATGATAATCTGCGCCCCATTGGCAAAATCCCCGAACTGCGCCTCCCAAATCGTAAGGGTTTTCGGAGAAGCAAGGGCATAGCCATAGTCAAAACCAAGAACACCATATTCAGAAAGATGGGAATTATAGATATCAAATCTGCTGTCAGAAACATTCTTTAAATAAATATATTCTTCCTCCGTGTCTTCCGTTTTCAAAACAGCGTGACGGTGAGAAAAAGTTCCACGCTCCACATCTTCACCCGAAATACGAACATTATAGCCCTCTTTCAGCAGGGAAGCATACGCCAACAATTCCCCTAAAGCCCAGTC
>CAUQVP010000073.1:0-9391 GCA_963521545.1 uncultured Flavobacteriaceae bacterium
TTTCTATAAGTCTTCTTATCAGTTTTGATGATAATGACCTCGTCCTGCCCATCAACAGCCTGTTCGCTGGGACCATCTCTCAGTTTTTTGAATTTATCCAGATTTATTTTCTTTGTGAAAACCCTCCATTTATCAGGTGGATTTAGCAGTAAAATTTTCTTTGGGAGCTCTGCTGGTTCTCCCATAACTTGTTTTGCTTCAAATTCTTTGTATAGAAAATTGATGGTGTAATGGCTTGAATAAAGAGCCATTCCCCCAAATATATGGACTTCTACCTGCTGTATTTTCTCCTGCCCATGCAGGGAAATAGAAGTGAAAGCCAATGCAAAAAATAGTTTAAACAATAATTTTTTCATAAAATTTATTTATTCATAAATGCCTTTTTTTCCAAATTCTTTTGCGATGATTTGTAGTAAATCGTACCAAGTTTCCCTGTCATGGTCGTTGCCGTAAGCATTCATTTTTCTATAAGTCTTTTTATCAGTTTTGATGATAATGACCTTGTCCTGCCCATCAACAGCCTGTTCGCTGGGACCATCTTTCAGTTTTTTGAATTTATCTAGATTTATTTTTTTAGTGAAAGCTTCCCAGTTTTCAGGTGTGTTTGGTAGTGAAATTTCCTCTGGAAGATCTTTGTTTTGTCTCATTAGAAGTTTTTTGCTAAATTCTTTTTTTAAAGAATTGAGGGTGTATTGTCTTGAATAAAGAGCCATTCCTCCAAAACTGCTAAATTCCACTTGCTGTATTCTCTCCTGTCCGTGCAGGGAAATAGAAGTGAAAGCCAATGCAAAAAATAGTTTAAACAATAATTTTTTCATATTTTTTCAAATTCCTCTGCGATGATTTGTAGTAAATCGTACCAAGTTTCCATGTCATGGTCGTTGCCGTAAGCATTCATTTTTCTATAAGTCTTTTTATTAGTTTTGATGATAATGACCTTGTCCTGCCCACCAAAAGCCTGTTCGCTGGGACCATCTCTCAGTTTTTTGAATTTGTTCAGATTTATTTTTTTAGTGAAAGTTTCCCAGTTCTTGGGCGTGTTTGGTAGCGAAACTTCCTTTGAGAGTTCTTCTTTTTGTCCCATTAGAGGTTTTGCGCTAAATTCTTTTTTTAGAGAATTGAAAGTGTATCGGCTTGAATAAAGAGCCATTCCTCCAAATATATGGACTTCTACCTGCTGTATTTTCTCCTGTCCGTGCAGGGAAATAGAAGCGAAAGCCAATGCAAAAAATAGTTTAAATAATAATTTTTTCATAAAATAGTTTATTCGTAAATACTTTTCTTCCCAAATTCTTTTGCGATGATTTGTAGTAAATCGTACCAAACTTCCCTGTCATGGTCGTTTCCGCTGGCGTTCATCTTTCGATAAGTCTTTTTATCAGTTTTGATGATAATGACCTCGTCCTGCCCATCAAAAGCCTGTTGGCTAGGGCCATCTCTCAGTTTTTTGAATTTGTTCAGATTTATTTTTTTGGTGAAAGCTTCCCAGTTCTTGGGCGTGTTTGGTAGCGAAATTTCCTTTGGGAGATCTTCGTTTTGTCCCATTAGAGGTTTTTTGCTAAATTCTTTTTTTAGAGAATTGAGGGTGTATTGTCTTGAATAAAGAGCTCTTCCTCCAAAACTAATAAATTCCACCTGCTGTATTTTCTCCTGTCCGTGCAGGGAAATAGAAGCGAAAGCCAATGCGAAAAATAATTTAAATAATAATTTTTTCATGATAAATGCTGTTTATATTCGTTGAGTATTATTTTAAACCATTCTGTGAAGTTTTCTGGTTTTTCTTTTATTTCTCTGTCCAAATTCTCTGTGGAAATATAGCGGACTTCCGAAACTTCCTCCGAATTTAGGTTAAAATCACCTTCAAAAAATCCCGTAAAAACATAGTCCAGCTCATGCTCCCAAAGTCCCTGTCCTACATCAGCTTTATAGATAAAATGAAATTTTTCTTCTATATCAGCAGAAATCCCAAGTTCTTCCTGCATACGCCTCAGAGCGGCTTCTTTATAGGATTCTCCCTCTCGTGGGTGGGAGCAGACTGCATTAGTCCATAGATTGGGCGAATGGTATTTAGAACCAGCCCTTCTTTGCAGGAGCATTTCTCTCTTTGCATTAAACAAAAAAACAGAAAAAGCACGGTGCAGAACTCCTTTTTCATGGGCTTCCTGCTTGTTCATTACGCCTAAAACTTCATCATTTGGATTGATTAAAACTACTTTTTCTTCCATTTGTTCAATAAGGGACAAATTTAGCAATTTATTTTAGTCTGGAAATATCAAATATTTAAAATCAAATTTATATCTTTGTGGGATAACTATTATTAGAAATTTATTTAAAAATATTATTATGAAAGTATTAGCAAATGACGGCTTAGACCAGTCTGGAATTGATGGTTTGCAAAAAGCAGGTTTTGAGGTAATTACAACCAAAGTTCCACAGGAAGAATTGATAAACTATATCAATGAAAACCAAGTGAGAACGCTTCTAGTGCGTAGTGCAACCAAAGTAAGAAAGGATATCATAGATGCTTGTCCATCTCTGAAAATCATCGGTAGAGGTGGTGTAGGAATGGATAATATAGATGTAGAATATGCACGAGAAAAAGGTGTCAATGTAATTAATACACCTGCGGCTTCGTCAGCATCTGTGGCAGAATTGGTTTTTGCTCATTTGTTTTCAGGATGTAGATTTTTAACGGATTCTAACCGAAAAATGCCAGTAGAAGGTGATTCTAAATTTGCGGAGCTTAAAAAAGCTTATACAAAAGGCGTAGAGCTGAGAGGTAAAACTATCGGTATCATTGGTTTTGGTAGAATTGGTCAGGAAGTGGCTAAGATGGCTTTAGGTTTGGGAATGAGAGTTTTAGCAGTGGATAATTTTGCTGAAAAAGTAAATTTAAAAGTAGAGTTTTTCAATGGGCAGTCAGTAGATTTTGAAATCAAAACTCAGTCTAAAGAAGAAGTTCTAAAAGAAGCAGATTTCGTTACGCTTCATGTTCCAGCTCAAAAAGAATTTGTTATTGGTCAAAAAGAATTTGATTTAATGAAAAATGGAGCGGCGCTTGTGAACTGTGCCAGAGGTGGAGTAGTAGATGAAGAAGCGCTTCTAAAAGCTTTGGATAGTGGTAAATTGGCTTTTGCAGGGCTGGATGTATTCATTAATGAGCCTACACCTGCTAAGAGTGTTCTGTCTCATCCGAAAATTTCATTAACTCCTCATACAGGAGCTTCTACTAATGAAGCGCAGGATAGAATCGGCATTTCACTAGCGGAACAGATTATATCTATTTTAAAATAAAAATATAAGTGCAATACTATCAGGGTCTTATCATTTTTGATAAGACTTTTGTTGTTTATAAATGAATTTAATTTTGTAACTTTGCAGAACGAATTGACTTATGTCAATAGAATTAAGCAGTATGTCAAATCAAAAAATTCTATATGTCACTACCGAGATGTTTCCTTATCAGGAGGGAACAAATATGTCTTCGGAGGTGAATAAGATGGCTCTGAAAATGCATCAGGAAGGAAATGATGTGAGGGTTTTTATGCCGAGATTTGGGCTGATTAGCGAGAGGAAATATCAGTTGCATGAGGTGATCCGTCTTTCAGGGATGAATATTATTATAAATGATTTGGATCAGCCTTTGATAGTGAAGGTGGCGTCTTTGCCAGGGGAAAGGTTACAGGTGTATTTTATAGATAATGATGAGTATTTCAAGAGAAAGTCTTACTATGTAGATGAAGAAGGAAAACCTTTCGAAGATAATGATGAGAGAGCCATATTCTTTACAAGAGGAGTGATAGAAACTATCAAAAAGCTGAATTGGGTGCCAGATGTGATACATCTTAGTGGGTGGATGTCTTCCTTTGTGGCGATATATTTGAAGAATTTCTATAAATCAGATACATATTTTCAAGATACTAAACTTGTTTTGTCGGTATACAATGAGAAAAATTTTAGTTTAGGAAAGGAAATAGAAGAGAAGCTGAAATTTGATGGAATAAACGATCTGAAAGCTATTGAAAATCCTACAATACAAGATTTTCTTGCCGAAGGGATGGATTTAGTAGACTTGGTTGTAAAAGGAGATAAAAAACTAAATAAGGTATTAGAAGAAGGCTTTAAAAACACAAAAACGCCTAAAATAGATGGAGTTAATGAAGAGGGAATATTAGAAATTTATAAATAAAGCTAAGAAACAGATGAATAAAATAAAGTCAATATTATCAGTTTTTCTTTTTGGAGGTTTGATGGTCAGTTGTAATTCTGATGCTGATGACTTAGGGAAAAATCTTTTTGATGGTAATTCAGTTACTGGAAATCAGGTTTCTTATGATTTGGTAGCCTACAATATAAATAATGGAAATGCTGTAAGAGCTGATTCTTATGCATTGCAAAGAGCTACATTAGGTGCTTTCACTGAAGGCCAGTTTGGTACACAGGAGTCAGCATATGTTACTCAAGTAAGATTATCTAAATATGCTCCTGACTTTGGGACTAATCCAGTGGTAGATTCTGTGGTTTTAGAAATTAAACCTCAGTATGATGCTACAACCAAAACGGTTACAACAACAAATGTAACCCATGAAGGACAGACTGCAAAACAGACATTGACAAAATACGAAGCTGTTAAATATGGTAATCCAGCAGCTACAATGAATATTGATGTTCATGAAATTGCTACGGATTTGGGGACTGTTGGGACGGAAAAATTATCAAATAGCACCGTTGCTACAAGTGGAATTCCATTGGGGACTAAGGCATTTTCAGGGAATGTTTATGCAGTTAGTATAAATAAAACTTCTGATAATACAAATCTTTTGACAAGAGAAGCAGGATTAAGAATCCAATTAGATAAAATTTTTTTTCAAACGAAGATAGCTGATAAAAACGGAGCTGTAGAGTTGAGCAACGAGAGTAATTTTATCAATTATTTTAAAGGGCTTAAAATTTCAGTTCGAGAAAATGATGGTTATTTGATAAACTTTGCTCCTAATGAAGTGACAATGACCATGTACTATAGATCTGGAGGAAAATCAAACACTTTTAGTTTTGATTTGGGTTCTTCTAATGTTCATTTTAGCAAGATATCATATACTAGAAGTTCTACATTTAATGCTGTAATGGCTAATATCAATAGTACTAATGGAGACCCTCTGCTATATATGCAAGGGATGGGAGGTCCTGGAGCAGGAATAAAACTGAATGGAGCAGGTATTAGCGATTTGAAAAGACTTTACAAAGAGCGTGGAGCAGCGATACTTTCAGCAAAAGTAAGATTGTATACAGATACCAATACATGGAATAACTCTTATACTAAACCTGTTGGTTTCTTAGTAAGAAAACAAGGAGAAACTGATTTTATTACAGACCTAAAAACAATGTTGGGTAATAGTAATTATAGTTTAGTAAAAGCTTATTCTACTAATAGTAATCCTTCTTACTATGATATTGATATTACAAAAACCATCAAAGATATTGTAGAAAAAGAAGCAGAGGCTAAAGACTTGATTGTCAATATTGGAGAGTATCTTACTTCAAATGGAAATTTGGTAAGTGAAAATTATAATAATAATGTTAGCTCACCTTACAGAGCTGTGTTTGTAGGGACAAATGCTGCAAATAATAATAGACCAAAACTAATGGTAACATATGTTACTAAATAAATTTAGAACAAATTATGTGTGGAATAGTAGGATATACAGGGCATAGATGTGCTTATGATATAGTAATCAATGGGCTAAAAAGATTAGAGTATCGAGGTTATGATAGTGCAGGGGTAATAGTAGAGGGACAAAATAATGACTTTGAACTTAAGAAAACGAAAGGAAAAGTAGCCGATTTGGTTAGTATTTCTAAAGACTTAGAAGGTTCTGCTCATGTGGGTATGGGACATACGCGATGGGCTACCCATGGAGTTCCTAGTGATAGAAACTCTCATCCACATTTGTCTAATAATGGTAAAATAGCAATTATTCATAATGGAATTATAGAAAACTATGATACCATTAAGACTATGTTGATAGAGAAAGGATTTACTTTTGCTTCTGATACAGATACCGAAGTTTTAGTTAATCTAATTCAATATATAATGGATACACAGGAGGTGGATTTTCCTACTGCTGTGAGATATGCATTGAACGAAGTGTATGGCGCATATGCTATCACTGTGATGCATAAAGACCACCCGGGGCTTTTGGTTGTAGGTCGTTTAGGTTCGCCTTTAGCTATAGGGATAGGAGAAAATGAATATTTTGTGGCTTCTGATGCTTCGCCTTTCGTTGAATTTACCAAAGAGGCTATCTATCTTGAAGATGGACATATGGCGACGATTTCTTTAGAAAAAGGAGTAGAAATTAGAGCCATTGTGGATAATTCAGTTGTTATTCCTGAAGTTCAAGAATTAAAACTGAGTTTAGAACAGATAGAAAAAGGTGGTTATGAGCATTTTATGCTTAAAGAAATCTTTGAACAGCCAAAATCTATCCATGATACTATGAGAGGCCGTCTTTTAGTAGATGAGGGAATTATAAAAATGGCTGGAATTTGGGATTATTTAGATAAATTCACTAAAGCAGAAAGAATTATTATTGTAGCCTGTGGAACTTCTTGGCATGCGGGATTGATAGGGGAGTATCTTATAGAAGAATTTGCTAGAATCCCAGTAGAAGTGGAGTATGCTTCTGAATTTAGATACAGAAATCCTATTATTACTAATAAGGATATAGTTATTGCGATTTCTCAGTCAGGTGAGACAGCAGATACAATGGCGGCTATTAAATTAGCGAAAGAAAGAGGAGCATTTATTTTTGGAATTTGTAATGTTGTAGATTCTTCAATCTCTAGATTCTCGGATGCAGGAGCATATACACATGCAGGGCCAGAGATAGGAGTAGCTTCTACAAAGGCTTTTACTGCTCAACTAACAATATTGTCTTTACTAGCGCTTAAATTAGGAAAACATAATGGAAATCTTAGCAATGTGGATTTCATGAGTCTGATAACAGAACTAGATGCTATCCCTAAAAAGATAGAGGATGTACTAGAATCTACACATGATTATGTTAAAAAAATGGCGAAAGATTTTGTAAATGCTTCAAATTTCTTATATTTGGGGCGTGGTTATAATTTCCCTGCTGCATTAGAAGGAGCATTAAAGTTGAAAGAAATCTCTTATATCCATGCAGAAGGCTATCCAGCAGCAGAAATGAAGCATGGGCCTATTGCTTTGATTGATGAAAATATGCCAATAGTAATCATCGCTCCAAAAAAAGGTCATTATGATAAGATTGTGAGTAATGTACAGGAGATTAAAGCAAGAAAAGGAAAAGTTATTTCTATTGTTAATAAAGGAGATGAGCAGGTTTCGGCAATGTCTGATTATGTGATAGAAATACCAGAAACATCAGAATGTTTTTCTCCAATAGTAGCATCCATACCATTACAGATATTAGCTTATTATATAGCTGTTTATAGGGGGGTGAATGTCGATCAGCCGAGAAATTTGGCGAAATCTGTGACAGTAGAATAAAAAAATATGTAGAAAGGAAAATAATTTAAGAAAAAAATCGTTATCCTTTTTGAAAAAATAAATAAATTATAAAAAAATAGATTTAATATAATGAAAAGAATCGTTCTTTTAGTTTCCGCAGCTTTACTAACTGCGGCATGTTCCTCAGGAGGAAAAAAGGGGAATTCTGGAAGACCAGATACCAAGGGAGAATTGGTGTCTAGAGAAAGTTCAAAATCTTTTGTTGCAGCGAGACCGCACGGAATGGTAGCAATACCAGGCGGGTCTTTCGTTATGGGGCAGGCAGATCAGGACTTCACAATGACTCCAGAAAAAACCCAATTAAAGACAGTTACTGTTTCTTCATTTTTCATGGATGAAGCAGAAGTTACTAATGCTCAGTATAGATTGTTTATCAACTATGTAAGAGACTCTATTGCTAGAACTCTTTTAGCAGAGGCTGCAGGAGGAGGACAATCTTCTGGAGATGGTAAAGGAGAAGGGCGTAATTATGCGTATTTGTCTCAAAAAGGAGATAAAGAGAACAAGTCTGGATATCAGCAGTTCTTAGAATCTCAAGGAGGTAGAAATGGTTATAATGAGGCGAAAAGATTGGATTGGTCAGTTCCATTAGATTGGAATGTTAATCAATATCCAGATGCTAAATATGCAGAGATTTTAGAGTCTATGTATGTAGCGCCAGATAAGAGAGAAAATAACAAGAGAATTCTAGATGTTACTAAACTTCAGTACCGTTATGAGTGGGAAGACATCAAAGATGGATCTAAAGGACTTCGTTCAGAAAAGAAAACAAGTATAGCTGTTTATCCAGATACAACAGTATGGTTGAGAGATTTCAATTATGCTTATAATGAACCGCTATTTGACCAATATTTCTGGCATATTGCATATAAAGATTATCCTGTAGTAGGGGTTACTTGGGATCAAGCAAGAGCTTTTACTGACTATAAAACAAAAGCAAAAGCAGATTCTAATGCAAGATCTAAAAAGAGAAGACATTCTCCTATGAAATTCAGACTTCCAACTGAAGCAGAATGGGAATATGCAGCTCGTGGTGGTCTAGAAAATGCAGCTTATCCTTGGGGAGGTCCTTATTTGATGGATGATAGAGCATGCTATTTAGCAAACTTCAAACCTAAGAGAGGTAACTATATAGAGGATGAGAAAAAAGGTACATATATGTATACAGCTCCTGTTAAAAAGTTCCCTAAAAATGGATATGGACTTTATGACATGGCAGGGAATGTAGCTGAATGGACAGAATCTCCTTATAACAACTCTACTTATCAGTTCTCTTCTACATTGAATCCTTACATCTCTAACAGAGCTTATGTAGATGTTAAGAAAACTGTAAGAGGTGGTTCTTGGAAAGATATAGGATACTTATTGATGGTTGGTTCTAGAGACTGGGAGCGTAAAGACTCTGCTAGAAGTTACATAGGATTTAGAACTGTTCAAGACATACCAGAAGGAGCGTCTAAAATAAGAAGATAAAAAAAACAAAGAAAAAATTAAATAAAGTATAATCATTAAAAATTAAAAGTTATGTTTAAATCAAAAGATGCTGTGTTAAACTTCATTTATTCAATGGGGGCAGCGGTAGTAATTTTCGGAGCGTTAGTTAAAATGACACACCTTCCTATTCCAGGTGTAAGTGGTAACTTTATCTTAGGATTAGGGCTTGCTGTGGAATGTTTCATCTTCATCGTGTTTGCATTCAACCCGCCAGCAGAAGAAACTAAATATGCATGGGAAAATGTATATCCAGAATTAATGGATGCTAATGCAACTCCAAAACCAAGAAAGGCTGTAGAATCTAAAGTTACATCTAACATTTCTGAATTAGAAGTTTCTTTATCT
>CAUQVP010000074.1:0-9157 GCA_963521545.1 uncultured Flavobacteriaceae bacterium
CACGCATTTTCTCTTCGGAAAATACATTTTCACAAAATAATTCTGATAATTTGGGCGGAGTTTCCACAAAATTATCTTTTCTATAATTGATAAAAGGCAGTTTTTCTAACGCACTAAACCTTAATATTGACATAAGTACATGTTTTTATGGGGCAAAGTTAATAAAAATATTATTTTTCTCATTACCCCCCCCTAAAAAAATACCCTTCATGAAAATTTTAGAAAATATTCTTGTTTTTTTAAATCAAACTATTTCTATCCTCATAGTTTAGCCTAAAAAACATAGCGGTCATTATAGAAAATGCCAAAAGAGAACTTCCCCCATAACTGAAATAAGGCAGCGGAATCCCCACCGTAGGGAACAGCCCCATAACCATCCCCACATTTATAGCAAAGTGCATCATCAAAATCGATGCAAAACAATATCCGAAAACTCTATTGAACACGGGCTTTTGGCGTTCAGCCAAGAAATAAATCCGTCCTATATACACCGCATAAAGAAGAACCAAAACAGTACTTCCCACAAAGCCCCACTCCTCTCCGACAGTACAGAAAATATAATCCGTACGCTGCTCCGGCACGAAATGCCCCTGAGTAACAGAGCCTTCCTTATACCCCTTCCCAAGAAGTCCGCCAGAACCTATCGCTGTTTTAGAGTAAAGCAAATTGTACCCCGCCGTATCACGGAATGCTTTTTCCCCTTTGAATAAAACCTCTATCCTTTCTCTCTGGTGTTTTGGGAGTTTTTCCATAACTTTAGGCGCACCAAAACTTATTCCTGCAAGTATACCAACACTCACTACAAGTGTAGAAATTGTACTAAAACCAAGCCGAATCCTACTAAAATAAACACCCAATAAGGTCAAAATCACTACTATACTTACAATATATACAGGCTCAAAAACCAATGACAATAGAAACACTCCCACTACCAAAAAACCAGCAGTAAAGAGCCATCCACTCAACCCCTCACGATACAGAGCAATGACAAACGCCATGAAAACCATCAAAGAACCGACATCTGGTTGTAATAATACTAAAAGCCCAGGAATACCAATGATAGCAAAGGCTGTGAATAACGACCTTCCGTTTTTCATGCTGAAATCAGGATTTCCTACATAAGAAGACATCATAAGCGCAATGGCTATTTTCACAAATTCCACTGGCTGTAAACTTATCGGCCCAAATACATACCAGTTCCTCTGTCCGTTGATTTCTTTCCCTAAAGGGAAAAGTCCAACCAGCAAAACAACTGCAACAATGTAAAAAAATGGCGCCAAACTCTCAAAAACACTTCCACGGACAAACAAAATCATCATCATAACAAACAATGAGATACCAAACCAAACCGCCTGTTTTATACCGCTATCTGTACTTACACTATACACATTAGCGATACCAAACAAAACAATAAGGATGTAGAGCAGCAGCCCTATTTTGTCTAATCCTTCAGCCCATCTCATATATTATGGTGTTTTTTGAGTTTGTTTATTTTTATTATCTATTGTCTTATTTTTCTCGTTCAACAGTCGCAGACTGTCTTGTATTTTTTTCATCGCAAGAGAATCTGGCTTAGGAGGTTCATATCTTCCTATTTTTTTCAAATGAACTACCCATTGTCTGTTATATTCAGCCATGAAACTCGCTCCTGTCAGTCTTTTATAAAGATGCTCTCGTTTCAGCTCTCCTAAAAGATATTTTTCGGCTATCACCGTGCAGGCAGGCCCTGCCCAAGTTGCCCCAAAACCAGCATGCTCCATCACGGCTGCTACTACTATTTTAGGATTATCAGCTGGTGCTATCATGGTGTAGATAGAGTTATCCTTCCCCTGTGGAACCTCTGCTGTTCCTGTTTTTGCCAACTGAGTAAAATCATTAGATTTCAAAGCTCGTCCCGTTCCTCTTAAAACTACAGCTTCCATTCCCCTTATCACTGGTTCAAAATGTTTTGGGTCTACTAATGTCTGATTTTTAACTTTAAATCTCTTGTCTGGATTAGGTTTTCCGTCAATGGATTTCACAATATGCGGTGTGTAATACCAGCCTCTATTTGCAATAGCTGCTGTGAAATTGGCAATCTGCAAAGGCGTTAAAAGGATTTCGCCCTGTCCCATCCCATTGAACACAGCTTGGAGAGGTTTCCAATTTTTACCATACCTCTTTTCATAAAATTTGCCATCTGGTATCAGTCCCTTTGACCCAACTGCCAAATCATTATTTAAAAACTGCCCCAGCCCAAAACTATGCATTATTTTTGCCCATTCATCTGCTCCTTTGCTCGGATTTCCTGGGTATTTATTGAGCATTGCTAAATACGCATAAGAGAAATAACAGTTACTAGAGACTTGGATGGATGGTATAAGAGGGTCTGCTCCTCCATGCCCTTTGATTCTAACTCCAGAAACATTGAACCCACCACCACAAGGGAAAATAGTAGTAGGAGTCATCACCCCCATCTGCATAGCGGAAAGCGCTGTAACAAGTTTAAAAGTAGAACCTGGTGGATAAGCTGCCTGAATAGAGCGGTCAAACATCGGCTTATTCATACTATCCATCTGTAGGCGGTATAGATTTTTTGTTTTTTCTGGACCTGTAAATAGATTTGGGTCTATATCTGGACCTGTGGCCATAGCAAGGATTTCGCCGTTATTTGGATCTATTGCTACTATTGCGCCTCGTTTATTTACCAGCATTTCCTGAGCCATTCTTTGGAGGTCGTAGTCTATTGTCAAAACCAAATCTTTCCCAGAAATCATCTCCTTGTCCAGCTCTCCATTCTTATATGAACCTATATTCCGAAGTTTGATATCTTTCTGAATATATTTCATCCCTTTTTCGCCTCGGAGCACCTTTTCATAGGCTTTTTCTATACCGCTCATCCCCGCTATATCCCCAGGAAGATAGTATAGAGAGTCTTTTTTGATGTAGGCTGCATTTACCTGATTGGTATATCCAAGCAAATTCCCCGAAGTAGAAACTTCGTATTTTCTCTGTGGTCTGGAAACAACCGAAAACGCTGGATATTTAAATATAATTTCTTGAATTCTCGCCACATCTTCCCTGCTCAAATCCTTCATGAAAGTCATCGGAGTAAATTTAGAAAAATACTTATCTGCTTTTATCTCCTTCATTTTATGATTATAATCTGCCTCGGTGATATTCATCAACTTACAAAAGCCCAATATATCAAAATCAGGTTTCATCAAAGCTTCCGTATAAGAGATTTCATAAGCGGGCTGGTTTCCTACCAATAATTTGGAATTTCTATCAAAAATAGCCCCACGCTGAGGGATGATATATTCTATCTTGATAGATGTATTGGCTGCATTGAGAGCATATCTATCCGTAAACAGCTGTAAATAAGCCAGTCTGGTGACAAATATCACAGCTATAAGCCCTAGGGAAATTAGAATTTTAAAATATGGTCTCAAACTCTCTGCTTGATTTTAAATATTAAAACATAAAATAAAACAAAAACAAACGAATATGCAGTGGTTATAGAGATATTGATAAGCACATCTAATGCTCTGCTCAACTTAAAATACTCTATAAACTGAACCAAAAACTGGTGTAAAAAAAGATTAGTAAGGATAAAACCCAGAAACTGCGTCCACTGCAAAGATTCAAAAGAGAAAAAATCTGATGTAGAATCCGACGAAGACCTGAATATAACGGTTCTCACAAAAGCCATCAATGTAGTTGCAAAGGCATTGATTCCCCAAGTTCCCAAAAACATATCCATTCCTAACCCCAGCAGGAAACTTGTCCCTAAAAACTGAAATTTATCCCTATAAAAAGGATAAAACATCACATAGATAGGATACAAAATTGGCGGATACTTGCCCATAATGAGGATTCTATTCAACAAAAAAACTTGTAATATTACCAATATTACAATGAATAAAATATCCGTCAAAATATTTCTACTAATCATTTTCCTTTACAGCAGCATCTAAAATCTCTTTTATCTCCTCTAGTTCTGTTTTTTTGAGGTTTTTAACCACGAAAACTTTCTGCACCTGCCCCATATTCTGGCTCAGCTCCACAGAAATATCCCAGTGTCCTGTTTTGCTATCCACATCATAGCCAGCCACTCTTCCTATCATGATTCCTTTTGGGAAAATAGAAGACTTACCATCAGTAATTACGGTATCTCCCACTTTTACAGAAACATATTTAGGAATGTCTTTTAGGTGCATTACTCGTGTATCCTCTCCATCCCAAGTCAAAGTCCCGAAAAAATCAGATTTTTTTAGAGATGTATTTATCTTAATATTATTTACACTCAAAACAGACTGAACCAAAGCATAGTTGGCCGTTGCATTGATAACTATCCCCGCTATTCCCTGCGGAGCTATTACACCCATCTGAGGTTCTACACCATGGTTTCTTCCTCTGTTAATCGTGAAATAATTATTATTTCTATTTATACTGTTTTGGATAATTTCTGCATCCATCACAGAGTAAGACTGACCTTCTGTAAGAGTATTATCCACATGGACAAATTTGGCTTCGGTAGATTTTTTCTTACCATACAGCTGCTGCATGAGCATTTTATTCTGAGCGGTCAGGTCTTCATTTACTTGTTTCAGTCTGAAATAACTCGCCCCCTCATCTATGTAGCCAGACACAAAGGCATTAAATGCTGATGCATGTGCTGCCACAAAAGAACGCTGCATGGAGTTCCTACTAAAAATAAGAACTACTGATACCAACTGGAGAAAAACGAAAAAAGTACCAAGACTGTTCCTCTCCAAAAACCTCCATACAAAAGACAACATCTTGACTAAGGCACTTATCTAATCAAAAACTTAAACTTATCTATGTTTTTCAGTGCTATTCCTGTTCCTCTTACTACCGCTCTCAATGGATCTTCGGCTACGAATACAGGAAGCCCTGTTTTTTTGTGTATTCTATCACTAAGACCACGCAACAGCGCTCCTCCTCCTGCTAGATATATACCTGTTTTCCAGATATCAGCTGCAAGTTCAGGCGGAGTCATGGAAAGAGTTTCCATCACAGCATCTTCTATTCTAGATATTGAGTTATTTAATGCTATTGCAACTTCCTTATAGCCTATCATGATTTCTTTTGGTTTTCCTGTGATAAGATCTCTACCTTGTACAGAAATATCATCCACCTCTACATCTAGTTCCTCCATTGCCGCTCCTACTTCTATTTTTATTCTCTCTGCTGTCTTTTCTCCGATGTATAAGTTATGGTTGGTTCTTAGATAATAGGCAATATCATCTGTAAATACATCCCCTGCAATTTTAACAGACTTGTCACAAACGATTCCTCCAAGCGCAATCACCGCAATCTCCGTAGTACCCCCTCCTATATCTATCACCATATTTCCTTCTGGTTTCTGAATATCTATCCCTACACCTATCGCAGCTGCCATTGGTTCATAGATAAGTCTAATTTCCTTAGCATGAACTTTCTGAAGAGAATCCTTAACCGCTCTAATCTCCACCTCTGTAATTCCAGAAGGGATACAAACAACAATTCTAAGAGCTGGCTGAAAAACCCTCCCTTTGATTCCTGGAATTTGTTTGATAAATTCCTTAATCATGCTTTCGGAAGCTTGGAAATCTGCGATAACCCCATCTTTCAAAGGGCGGATTGTCTTTATTTCCTCATGGGTTTTACCCTGCATGTGTTTTGCTCTGTCTCCTACCGCTATAATTTTCCCCGTATTACGCTCCACCGCTACGATAGACGGCTGATCTACTACGATTTTGTTATTATGTATAATTAGGGTATTAGCTGTTCCTAAGTCAATCGCTATCTCTTTCGTGAATACATTAAATAGTCCCATTTATCTATTTTATTTTTAATTCGCACAAATATATGAAATTTATTAAGTATTTTTATGCTTTCTATCGCAGTTTTACAAAAACTTTAACATTAGTTATTTCTTAATCTTTAAAAATGAAAAAAATCACAAGCCTCAAAAAACCTTATTCAAAATTCTAAAATCAGATTTCATAATAAAAGAATCTCCCTAAATTAGGAAGATTCTTCTACTATTTTATGACCGCACTGCTTACAATATCTAGCATCACCATCATTATCAATATTTCCACAGCAGTCACACAATTTCTTTGCCTTGTTCATACAATCTCTCATCTGAGATGAAACAATCCCAGTCGGCACTGCTATAATGCTATAACCACAGAGCATAAGAACCACAGAAAGCAGTTTTCCCAGTGGCGTGACGGGAGAAATATCCCCATACCCCACTGTAGTGATGGTGACCACCGCCCAATAGATACTCACAGGAATATTATGAAAGCCGTTTTTCCCGCCCTCTATGATATGCATAAGCGCTCCTAAAACCACCACAATAATGGTAATGAACATCAAGAAAATATAAATTTTTCTGGAACTACTTCTGAGCGACTGCAAAATATAATGCCCATCATCCATATAGTCCATCATATTTAGAATCCTAAATACTCTGAGCAATCGGAACAACCTGATAATCATCAGGTATTTAGCCTCGGGAGTAAAAATACCGATATAAAATGGCAGAATAGAAAGAAAGTCTATAACCCCCATCATGCTGAATATATAGTCTTTCTTGTTTTTGACAACCATTATTCGAACTATGTATTCTGCTGTAAAAATGATGTTCATGAACCACTCAATGGTCAAGAAAGTCTTATGGAAACGAATATTCTCCACACTGTCCAAGATGACTATCATAGCACTGAGAACTATCATTGCCAGCAAAACAACATCAAACAACTTCCCCAAGGGAGTCTCCGCAAAATATATTATTCTAAATACTTTCTTTTTCCATTCCGCTTCTTCAGGAATGAGATTATGTTCTCTACGCATGATAAATTCCTTTGAAATCTAAAATTGAAAGAGGCAAAGTTAGTCAATTTTTTATTTTACAAACCAAAAAACTTTTTCCATAGCGTCCACCCCCACCGAAAGGGCATTTTTGGGAGTTTCGCCTATTTTTAGCCTATGGTCTTTCAGCCACCAGATTTTATCTGAAAAATCTTTTGCCAGACGCCAGTCATGTGAAGAAAACAAAATAGTCTTATTTTTTTCTTTTGCTAATTTTTTCAAAAGATTTAGAATCATCATTTTATTTTCTTCGTCTAGATATGTCGTAGGTTCATCCAAAATAATCATCGGCGTATTCTGTGCCAAAGCCCTTCCAATAAATGCTTTCTGAAGATTTCCATCGGATAGTTTTTTGAGTGGAAAATCTTTATACGAAGTCAAATTCAGACTGTCTATAATTTCCTCCACTTCCTGCAAATCATCAGAATTTAATTTAAAATAATATGGATAATGAATGTATTTCCCTAACGAAACTAAATCCATAACTGTATAGTTTTCAGGAACTTGAGTTTTAGAAAAAACCATAGAAATCCATTTTGGAATCTGCTCGGAAGAAACCGATTTTATTTCAGTTTCTTTAATCCAAACCTGCCCCTCCATCGGTGGAATCTGCCCCAAAATAGTCCTCATAAGGGTAGTTTTCCCAATGCCGTTATTCCCCACCAAAAGACAGACCTCACCAAGCGAAAGCTCCGCATCAATGGACGAAACCAAAGGCTCCCTGTAGCCTATTGCTAAGTTTTTTAATTCTAAAAAAGGCATATTTATTCCTTATCCAGCTGAGTATAAATTTCCTCCAAAACGCTCTCCATTTCATGCATAGTAAGAACCTGCAAGAACTTGGTTCTATATTCCTTAAAATGCGGTATCCCTCGGAAATAATTGCTGTAATGCTGTCTCATCTCTATCAGTCCTGCTCTTTCGCCTTTCCATTCTGCTGACCATTCTGCATGCTGTCTTACAGCTTCCAGCCTGTCTTTTATCGTAGGCGGCGGTAGTTTTTCTCCCGTTTGGAAGAAATGTTTTATCTCGTTAAAAATCCATGGGTAGCCTATCGCCCCGCGCCCAATCATCATTCCGTCAATATTATATTTTTCTCTGTATTCCAGAGCTGTTTCTGGCGAATCTATATCACCATTCCCAAAAATCGGGATTTCTATATTAGGATTGTTTTTGACTTTGCTAATGTACTCCCAGTCGGCTTTTCCTTTATACATCTGTGTTCTCGTTCTAGCATGGATGGTAAGGGCTTTTATGCCCACTTCCTGCAATCTCTCCGCCACTTCCTCTATATTGATGCTTTCTGTATCCCAGCCCAGCCTAGTTTTTACCGTAACTGGCAGTTCGGTAGAATTTACCACCGCTTTGGTGAGTTTTACCATCAAATCAATATCTTTCAAAACTCCTGCCCCAGCGCCTTTGCTGACCACCTTTTTCACAGGACAACCAAAATTGATATCCACCAAATCTGGCTGTACCGTTTCCACTATCTTGGCAGACATCGCCATCGCCTCCTCATCGCCCCCAAAAATCTGAATCCCCACAGGTCTTTCGTAATCAAAAATATCCAGCTTTTTTTTGCTCTTTATCGCATCACGAATAAGCCCCTCGGATGAGATAAATTCTGAATACATCAGGTCTGCCCCATGCATCTTGCACAAACGGCGAAATGGCGGATCCGAGACATCTTCCATCGGCGCCAAAAGCAATGGAAAATCAGGAAGTTCTATTTTATCTATTTTCAACATGTTGCAAAGATAGGCACAAAATGTTTTGGAATATTATTAAATTATGTTTAAATTTACAAAACCATCAGAAAATTTGGATTTAATAGACCTTAATAATAGAGAATTAAAGACCTAGAATAAATTTTTATCTTGTTTTTATAACAAGAATTGCATGAAAAAAACTTAATAATGGAAAAGAAAGATACACATTTCAGAAGTGTAGTAAATACAATGACTATTCTCACTTTCTTATTTCTTTTATTTTATATATTTGAAAAAGGAGAAGTTTTAGGAAAAACTATCGCAAGAATAGGCTTTTAGATAAAAAATTATTTAAATTTATATTTTATGAAAAAGAAAAATAAAATTGGATACACTATTGTGCATGTTGTCATAATGCTTTTGGTGCTTGGAGAAATCGCAGAGTCTTTTGGTCGTAGTATAAAAGGTTGGTAAAGAAGATTTTTAAAGCAAATATAAAAGCCTTACTTCACAAAAGTAAGACTTTTAATTTCATTTACATTCCCAGACTTTTTCTTACTCTTTGGAGAGTTTCTTGGGCTACT
>CAUQVP010000075.1:0-8894 GCA_963521545.1 uncultured Flavobacteriaceae bacterium
AACCATATAGACTCATCATTAGTAGTTATTTCTCCTGTATTGGCATTTATCCAAACACCAAAAACAGCCACTTTTTTCTCAATCAAATTATGAAAAGAATATACATAATGATCATCAATAATTAAGGTTGGAGAAAGAAAAGTTTCATCATAATTTAAATCCTTAATTTTTTTCCTATCATATAAATATTTGACATATAGGTCATTAGCTTCTTTGATACTAATTTTATATTTCTTTTCTTGAACAATTTCTGGAGAACATGGAAAAACTTCATGATTTTTTAAATAACTATCACTTGGATTACAACTCAATAACAATGTAATAAGTGGTATTTTAATAATTATTTTTTGCATTTTTTATATTTTTAATACTTTCTCCAAAATCTATTTTTTGTATTCAGAAACAGGAATAATTTCTCCAGAAACAGGCTCTAAAATACGAACATCCTCTTTGTTTTCTTTGTTCACATAAAAAATATGATAAGTTTCAAAACGAACATCTGAGTTGTAGCCCACCGTTATCTGATAAAACGGCTTTTTCTCGATAAGATATCCTTCTGTAATAAACGAAATT
Source organism: uncultured Flavobacteriaceae bacterium (assembly GCA_963521545.1). GTDB lineage: Bacteria > Bacteroidota > Bacteroidia > Flavobacteriales > Weeksellaceae > JABCPE02. Next base: position 574 of record CAUQVP010000075.1, read on the forward strand.
CCATGCTTTCCATTAGTTATTTTATCTATATGTTTAGATGCCTCCTGCACCATCGGCAGGGCTAAAACTTGGGCTTCAGCCTCTTCCTGTGTATATTTTTTGGCTGGCTGATGACACGAGAAAACAAGAAATGCAAGGATTAAAAAAATACTTTTTTTCATTTTTATTTTATTTTTGATTAATATTCATTAAAATACTTTTGAATCTGCTTCCAATCTTTGGTTTTGGTAAGCGCCAGCATGAGTAGAACTCTAGATTTCTGTGGGTTGAGCGATTGTGAAGCCACAAAGTGATATTTCGCATCCTCCACTTCTGCATCTGGTGTCGTAGCGCCTGTGGGAACCCGCGAAGAGCGGACAATCTGAATGCCCTGTTTTTGAGCTTTTACAGCCAAATCAAAATTAGAATGATACAAATTCCCATTCCCTACACCAGCATAAATAATTCCATCATATTTCGCATCAATAAAGGCTTTCATCGGAAGTTCCGAAGCATTGGCATAGCCATAGACTATCCCTACTTTCGGCAGGGAATTCAGCAAAGTCACATCAAAAACTGATTTTGTAGTATGCAGATTTTGAGGCGTTTTACTAAAATAAGCTTTCCCATTATGGATATAACCTATTTTCCCAGAATTCGCTCCTGTAAAGGTTTCCACAGCGGTCGTATGGTGTTTTATCACATCTTTCGCATCGAGGATATTTTCATTCATCACCACGACTACGCCTTTATTTCCTGTGTTTTTATCAGATGCAGCGACCACGGCATTATATAAATTAAGCGGGCCATCTGCACTGATTCCCGTGGAAGGGCGCATAGCACCGACCATCACGATGGGTTTAGAACTATGAACCGTAAGATTCAGGAAATAAGCCGTTTCCTCCATCGTGTCTGTTCCGTGGGTAACCACTACTCCATCATAACCCTCTTTGTTTAGGATTTCGTTTATTCTTTTAGCTAATTTGAGCCAAATCTCATCATTCATATCCTGAGAGCCTATTTTCACTAACTGCTCGCCACTTACTTGGGCTACTTGGTGAATTTCTGGAACAGCCTGTAACAGCTCATCAATGCCCTTTGCTCCTGCTTTGTAGCTGCTTTCGATAGAGGATTTGCTCACTCCTGCGATGGTTCCGCCTGTAGCTATAATTCTGATTTTCGGTTTTTGTGCAAAAAGCAAAACCGAAATTTGAAGAATAAAAATTAAAATTATTTTAGATTTTAGTTTCATGAAGATATTTGATTTATTTGGTAAATCTAATCAATATTTTTAATTCTAAAAATAGATTTTAGCCTTTTCAAATATTTTTTTAATACTTTTGCCTCTTAATCATTTTTTTAAATGCTGAATTCTAAAAAATTATTGCTTACAGGAGCTCTATTTATAGGGCTGTCCTCTTACGCACAAGAAGATGAAGACAATACAGATGGTTCTAAAAAAATAGAAGCCGTGGTCATCTCTAAAAAGAAGAAAAAAAAGTATAAAAATCCAGCCCATGAGATTTTAGCAAAACTAGTTGCAAAAAAACACATCAACAATCCTGACAACCTAAAATCATACTTCTCTGAAAACCAGTCCCGTATGGAGATAGCATTTAGCAGTCTTGGGGATAAGTTTCAGAATACGAAGGTTTATAAGGATCTGAAAAAGGTGATGGAAGCCTCCAAAGATAGCCTTGGGAATGATGTGGCGCTTCCTGTTTTTATCTCAGAAAATATTTCGGATTTTTATTATCAAAAAAGCCCTGAAAAGCGCGCCGAAATCATCAAAAAAACTAAAGTAGACGGAGTCGGAATAGAGGACAATGCCATGTTTTCCCAGCTGATGAGTTCTACTTTTATCAAATATAATTTCTACAATAATTATATTCATATTTTAGACAAAAACTTCATTTCGCCACTGAATGATAATTTCACTTCAAACTATGATTTTGAGCTGGTGGACAGAGATTTTCAAGTCAATGAAAATGGATATTATAAAATCAATTTTAAACCTAAAAGAGCCTCTGACTTAGCTTTTGAAGGGACTTTATTGATTTCGCACAGCAACTATTCACTTTTCAGAATTACAGCGAAAATAGGTTCTGCGGCTAACCTGAACTTCATCAATAACATTGTAGTAGACCAAGAGCTTGAAGAAGTGGGCGATTCTGAAATACACATGCCTGTAAAGTCTCTCGTTACGCTGGAAACCGCGAAACTGGGCAAAAACGGAATGGCTGGGATTTTAAAATATCATGTTTCGAGCAAAAAAATAAAAATCAACCAAGATTTTGACCAAAAAATATTCAGCAAACCTATTACTGTTCTTCCAAATGCAAACGAAAAAGATGAGCAATACTGGGAAAAGAACAGACACGAACCGATAACAGAAAGAGAACAAAAAGTCTATGCAATGATAGACGAAGTCAAAAATCTCCCTTCGGTGAAGTCTTATATAGATGTTTTGGAAATTATCCTGAGAGGCTATTATGAGGCAGGAAAATTTGATTTAGGACCGATACTCTACACGGCTGGATATAACGATGTGGAAGGATTTAGGCTGAGAGCAGGATTTAGAACCAATCATAAATTCAGCAAGAAATGGATTTTCAGCGGATATTTGTCTTATGGATTTAAGGACAGAGAGTTCAAATACGGCGGCGGTATAGATTACATTATTTCACGAGACCCATGGACACAGGTGGGAATTTCTGCCCTGCATGATTTAGACCAAGTGGCGCTGCAGTATGGCAACTTTTTACTTAAGAACAAAAATGCGATTTTTGATGCATTTTCCAAAAATGGTGATATGCTGATAAGAAAACCTTTCTGGAAGAATAATTATGAAATCTATTTTCAGCGGGATTTTGTAAACTCTATCACTCAGAGATTTACCTTTAGACATTCTACCTTTGACCCATTATTTGACTCGTCTTATATCAATTATACGGACGAGCATGGGAATGTTTTTAATAATTTCAAGACCACTGAAATGATTTCTGAAACTCAGTGGAAAATGGGAAGAAAAGCCCTGCAGTCCGATAAAAACAAGCAAGTAATAATGAATAACAATTTTACTCCTACGGTTACTTTCAGGTTTACACATGCCTTTAAGGGAATTATGGGAAGTAATTTTGAATACAATAAAATTTATCTAAATGTCCAGCAAAAAATCCCTATGGGTATTTTAGGACAAGGGAACTATTCCCTCACAGCAGGGATTATCCCAGACCGAGTTCCTTTTCCTCTTTTGGAAAACCACTTAGGAAATGAGTTTGTGTTTTACAACAGAAATTCATTTAACATGATGCGTTTCTTTGAATTTACAAGTAACAGATTTGTTTCCCTGCAATATACCCAATATCTGGAAGGTCTGATTACCAACAGATTACCTTTAATTAAAAAATTAAATTGGAGAAATCACTTGACTTTCAATTATTTGATAGGAGATTTGGAGGAAAGATTCAACACAAATGGAGCGTTAAACGGCCTAAACGGAAAGCCTTACATAGAAATCGGCTATGGTTTTTCTAATATTTTTAGATTTTTACGGGTAGATTTTGTGCATAGACTTACTCATTTGCACAATACCAGCTCCGTTTTTGAAACTAATCCGCCTAAATTTAGCATCAAAGTTTCGGCACAAATCAGATTATAATTTAGAAAAATGCAAAAATACCTTGAACTTAATATAAAAATAGAACCGCTCCAGCCATGGAACGAAATCCTGATGGCGGAGCTTATAAACATAGGTTTTGATAGCTTTACAGAAGAAAATGACGGCATTCTGGCATATGTTCCAGAGGATTCTTTCAGCGAAGAGGAACTAAAAAATCTTTGGCTGCTGAGCCATGATGAGGTTAAAATTTCCTACACCATTCAGGAAATGCCGAATATCAACTGGAATGAGGAATGGGAAAAGAATTTTTCGCCCATAAATGTGGAAAACAAAGTCCTTATCCGTGCTGAATTTCACGAAAGCCAAAACACGCCGTACGAAATCATCATTCAGCCCAAAATGTCCTTCGGTACAGGGCATCACGCCACTACTTACCTGATGATTCAGCAGATGCTGGATATGGATTTCAGTGGTAAAAAAGTGCTGGATATCGGGTGCGGAACTTCCATTTTAGCGATTTTTTCAAAACTGAAAGGCGCAGAGGATATTTTAGCCATTGATATTGATGAATGGGCAGTGGAAAACTCCAAAGAAAACGCGGAAAGAAACCAAATGAATTTCTGCATAGAACAAGGGACAGCGGAAAATCTTGGCAAGGAAAATTTTGATATTATTTTAGCGAATATCAATCGAAATATTTTGATTTCAGACATTCCTACTTATGTTTCGGTCTTGAACAGCGGCGGGAAACTCCTGCTTTCAGGGCTTTGTTTCTTCGATGTCAATGACATTTTGGAAGTCTGCACAAAGCATGATTTAGTTCTGAAAAACCAAGTTCAAAGAGAAGAATGGGTAAGTCTTCTTTTAGAAAAACCTTAATCCAAATAAAATGCAAACAATTTTATTACCAATATTTTACCTCCCTCCTATTTCTTGGTTTTCTGAGTTTTGTAATTCGGAAAATCAAATTATTTTGGAGCAAGAGGAACACTTCCCAAAACAGACTTACCGAAATAGAGCCTGTATTTTTGGGGCAAATGGAAAACTGCCTTTGATAATCCCAATAAACCACAACGGGAAAAGAGCTTTCCGAGATATAGAAATATCATATTCCGAAAGATGGCAGGCTCTACACTGGAAATCAATAAAAACGGCTTATCAGTCCTCTCCTTATTTTGAATTTTATGAAGACCAGCTGAGTAAAGTTTATGAAAATCAACCCAAATTTTTGATTGATTTTAATCTAAAAAGCCTGGAAATTATCCAAAAATTATTGAAAACAAACCAAAGTTTTTCATTAACTGAAGAATATATCAAAACGCCTTCGGCAAAGAATTTTAGAGAAAGTTTTTCAGCAAAAATAGAACCTGCCTTCCAGCAGGAGGAATATTATCAAACTTTTTCTGATAAACTGGGCTTTATCAAAGACCTTTCCGTAGTAGATTTGCTCTGCAACCTCGGTCCAGAGGCTGGTTCTTACCTAAAAAATCATAAAAATGAATAAGAAAATTATTTTTCCGCTGGTTTTCTTGGGACAGCTGTTCGCTGCACAGAGTTTTAAAATCATTCCTTTGGGCGTTTTTGGTGGAATAGATGAAAGCAATCTTTCTTCTTATCTCATCTCTGAACCGAGCAAAGAAGCTTATCTGGCTCTAGATGCTGGAACAATCCACACGGGACTGAAAGTTTATTTGCAAAAAAACAAGAAAAAAGAAAGTCCAGAGCAATTTTTGAAAGAGAAAATCAAAGGATATTTCATTTCGCATCCGCATTTTGACCACAGTTCAGGGCTGGTTATCAACTCGCCTGAGGATTCTAAAAAGAACATTTATGCAGCGGAATTCGTGATAGAAGCCCTCAAAAAACATCATTTTTCTTGGGAAACTTGGGCTAATTTTGCCAATGAAGGCGAAAAACCTATTTTAGGAAAATACACCTACAAAAAGCTGAATACAGATGAATGGACAAGTGTGGAAAATACTGATTTACAGCTAAAAATGTATTATCTGAGCCATACAGGGAAAAATCTAAGTTCTGCGGCGCTTATAAAAAATACTGAAAATCAATACTTTGTATATCTCGGAGATACAGGCGCAGATAGAATTGAGGGAACGGAGCAGCTTGCCGATTTGTGGAAAGCCATCGCTCCGATTATCAAAGAAAAAAGACTGAAGGGCATCGCCATAGAATGTTCTTACAGCAACGAACAACCTGAGAACCAACTATATGGACACCTCACTCCTCGCCTATTGACCGAGGAAATGGAGAACTTGGAGAAACTTGTCGGCGAAGAAGGTCTGAAAGGTTTAAATCTCATCATTACCCACATAAAACCTAAGAAAAACATTCATCAAAAAGTTAAAACTGAGTTAAATGTTTTGTATAAAAAGGGGATAAAAATTATCTTTGCTGAACAAGGAAAAGTAATTAATTTATAAATAACAAATTTAAAATGAAAAAAGTACTCATTGCAGCGGCGTTTTTAGCGTCTTTTAGTTTTGCTTTTGCACAAGACAAAATGCAGAATAATGATTTAAAAACTTGGTATCACAAGGATTTTTCAACTACCAATGTTTATGGTGTTAATACCGATAATGCTTATAAATTCTTAGAATCAAAAGGATTAAAGCCTAGAACTATTGTAGTAGGTGTTTTGGACAGCGGTGTGGAAGTAGACCACCCAGGGCTGATTAACAACATGTGGAAAAACCCAAATGAAATCCCAAACAACGGTATAGATGATGATAAAAACGGATATGTAGATGATATCTATGGATGGAACTTCATCGGTGGAAAAACAGCTGATGTAGATGCTGATAACCTAGAAGTAACTAGAATGGTTAAAAAATATCAACCGATATTTGAAGGGACTGATTCTGCTAAAAACAGAGCAAATCAGGCAAAAATGCCAGAAGAATATGCTATGTACCAAAAGTCTAAAAAACTATTTGATGAAAAAGGTTCAGAAGCTAAGCAATATTATCAGTATTTTTCTGGGTTTAATAACGCTATCCCAAGTATTGTAAAAACTCTAAATGGAAAAACTTTAACTAAAGCAAATTTAGCAGCTATAAAACCTGCTTCTCAAGAAGACAGCAGAAACTTGCAGATTTTAAATTCTCTTGTTCAAGAGGCTGAAAATGTAGGAAAAACTCCGAAAGAAGTTGAAGAATTATTGAAAAAAGAGGTTGAAGGCGCTCTAAAACACTACGAATCTCAGGCTACAAAACATTACAACCTTGATTTTGACCCAAGAAAAGAAATCGTAGGAGATAATTATGACAATTATAACGAAAAACACTACGGAAACAACCATTACGAAGGGCCTGATGCATCTCACGGAACGCATGTTTCTGGAATCATCGCGGGACTTCCTCACGGAAATGAGGCTCAGTATGGTGTAGCTCACAAAGTGGCTAAAATCATGACTGTAAGAGCCGTTCCAGATGGAGACGAAAGAGATAAAGATGTTGCTAATGCTATCAGATACGCAGTAGATAACGGAGCTAAAATCCTTAACATGAGTTTTGGTAAAGCTGTATCTCCAGGGAAAAAACATGTTTGGGATGCGATGAAATACGCAGAGAAAAAAGGTGTTCTTCTAGTAAAAGCTGCAGGAAATGAAAATCAAAACATCGGAGAAAATGAGTATTTCCCTACTAATTTCATGAAACAGTCAGACGAAAAACCATTTGTTAGCAATATGATAGTGGTAGGAGCCAGCACAAACAACAACCAAAACCTAAGAGCTAGATTCTCTAACTACAATGGTAAAATGGTAGATGTTTTCGCACCAGGACAAGAAATCTACTCTACTGTTCCAGATGCTAAATACGAATACCTACAAGGAACTTCTATGGCATCTCCAGTGGTAGCAGGTGCGGCGGCCGTGCTTTGGGCATATATGCCAAGCCTTACTCCTCAGCAGATAAAAGAAGCAATGATAAAAACAGTAAATAAATCTACTGTAAATGCAAATGTAGATTCTAGTGCAAACTTTGACCAGATTTCAGTTGCTGGTGGTGTAATAGACCTTTACAAAGCAGCTCAATATGCTTATGACAATTTTTACAACAAAAAAGGCGTAAAAGCAAACAGAAAAGCAGCTAAGTCAAAATAATAATTAAATAGAAAAACGCTTCCAAAATAGGAAGCGTTTTTAATTGTAAATAAACACCACCATTTCAGTGGTGTTATTTTGTTTTTAATTAACAGGAACTGAATAGAACCAGTTTTCATACCAAGTTGTTCCATATACCTGACTAGCAGATGTGTTATATTCAAAGGCACTTCTGATAATATTAGGAACATCACTCTGTAAATTCAGATATAATGTCTGATAGGAATTTGTATTATTATTATAAATAAAATTCCCTACTAATTCATAATCATGCTCTAAATACGGATGGAACATTGTGTAGACAGGTTTTTCATTAGTATAACCATTATTTGCTCCTACATCTTTCAGTCCCACATAGACTCTCGTATAGGCTTTTGTAGGGTGAGGTACTTGAGAACTCAATATGTGAAGTTTTACAAAAACCATATTTGTCCCAGGCTTCACGACCACAGTAGCGATTTTATTCCAACGCGAATTCCCTAATCTCACTCCTGCATTCCATGTAAATCTTCCTACAGCAGGTGCTCCTTTGAATAATTCTACATCTTTCCAAGTTCCTACACCATTAGCATCACTGGTAAGGACTTTTCCAGCTCCTTG
>CAUQVP010000076.1:0-8781 GCA_963521545.1 uncultured Flavobacteriaceae bacterium
CTTCGGTATTGTATGGCTTCGGAGATATGGGCAGGACTGATGTTTTCAGAATCATCTAAATCTGCTATGGTTCGGGCTACTTTTAGGATTCTATCGTAGGCACGAGCAGAGAGATTTAGTTTTTCCATGGCGTTTTTTATCAGCTGCTGGCAGGTGCTGTCCAGATCGCAGTATTTTTCTATTTCTCTCGGTCCCATTTGGGCATTGTAGTTGATATCCAGTTCTTTGTATCTTTGGGCTTGTATCTCTCTGGCTTTCAGTACGCGGTTTCGTATTTCTATACTGCTTTCGCCTTTTCTTCTTTCCGCAAGTTGTTCGAATTCTACTTTCTGGACTTCTATATGAATGTCTATTCTGTCCAAAAGAGGCCCAGATAGCTTGTTCATATATCTCTGCATTTCGGTCTGGGAAGAGGTATTGTTCGGGTCATCAGGAAAATAGCCCGAAGGACTCGGGTTCATACTTGCCACCAGCATAAAACTTGATGGATAATTCACCGAAAATCTCGCTCTGGAAATCGTTACCTCGCGGTCTTCCAAAGGCTGTCGCATTACTTCCAAAACGGCTCTTTTAAATTCAGGAAGCTCATCGAGGAAAAGGACTCCATTGTGCGCAAGGGAAATTTCACCAGGTTGAGGATAGGCACCGCCGCCCACTAGAGCAACATCAGAAATGGTGTGATGAGGTGAGCGGAACGGGCGAACGGTCATCAGTGAGGTGTTGCTGCCCATTTTTCCTGCTACGGAGTGGATTTTAGTGGTTTCCAAAGCCTCTTTCATCGTGAGAGGAGGCAGAATGCTGGGAACTCTCTTGGCGAGCATGGTTTTTCCGCTGCCTGGAGGGCCTACCAGAATGATGTTGTGTCCGCCGGCTGCTGCCACTTCCATAGCTCTTTTGGCGGTTTCTTGTCCTTTTACTTCCGAAAAATCATAGGGAAATTCATTGATTTTATTCTGAAATTCCTTGCGAGTGTCTATTTCGGTTTTTTCCAAATCTCTTTCTCCATTGAAAAAGTCAATCACCTCTTTGATGTTTTCCACACCGTAAACATCCAGATTGTTCACTATTGCGGCCTCTTGGGTATTTTGTTTAGGTAAAATAATTCCTTTAAAGCCTTCCTCACGCGCTTTTATCGCAATGGGTAAAACGCCCTTTATCGGCTGTAATCCGCCATCGAGGGAGAGCTCTCCCATGATGATGTATTGGTCTAAATTTTCGGCAAGAATTTTATCCGAAGCCGCCAAAATCCCTATCGCGATGCTCAGGTCATACGCAGAACCTTCTTTGCGAAGGTCAGCAGGCGCCATGTTGATGGTGATTTTCTTGCCAGGGAGCTTGTGTCCTACATTTTTCAGGGCTGCCGAAATACGATGGCTGCTTTCCTTGATGGCATTGTCAGGAAGCCCCACGAGATGATAGCCCACTCCTTGGTCTACATTTACTTCTATAGTGATGGTCTGGGCAGAAACTCCATGTATGGCACTGCCAAAAACTTTGACTAGCATGGCGAAATTAAATTTTGGAAAGGTTAATGACTTTTATTTTTCTAACAAAGTTTCCATGCACTCTTCCAGACTGTTTTCCCAGTATCTTGGCTCTATATTATAGCTGTTTTCTATTTTGTCCAGACACATCGTGCTTCGCATAGGGCGTTTTGCAGGAGTAGGGTATTGGTCTGTGGTGATGGGATTTATTTTGATTTTACTCTCGGATAGTTCTGCGATTTTTTGTGCAAAATCAAACCAAGTAGTCTCAGGATAGTTAGAAAAATGGAAAATTCCGTATTCCTTTTCTTCCGTTCGGATGATTTTCATAATCACCTTCGCAAGGTCATTGGCATTAGTCGGCTGTCCGAATTGGTCAGCTACCACATTCAGTTCATCTTTGGTACTGAATAGATTGAGCATCGTTTTTACGAAATTTTTATTAAATTCAGAATAAAGCCAAGATGTCCTGATAACAATGGTTTTCGGATTTTTTTCCAAAGCAAGGTTTTCGCCCTCTAATTTGGAAGCACCATAAACTCCGAGAGGATTGGTGAAATCGTCTTCCGTGTAGGGAAGATCGGTCTCGCCATCAAATACATAATCTGTGGAAACATGGATTAAATCAATGTTGAGCTCTGCACAAGCTTCGGCAAGGTATCCCACGCCTTCGGCATTGACCGCGAAAGCTTTTTCTTTTTCCTGTTCAGCCAAATCTACGGCTGTGTATGCAGAAGCATTGATGCAGAAATCAGGCTGATAATCAGAGAAATAACTATCAACTTGGTTTTTATCCGTGATATCCAAAGTATCATAATCTGTGAAACAGAATTCGTACTCCAAAGAATAGTCAGAAGCTATTTTGTTCAAACAGTTTCCGAGCTGCCCATTTCCACCGATTACAAGAATTTTTTTCATGAATTATTTGTTTAGAGTTCTTAGATAATTAGCTCTTGACTGAAAATCAGACTGTTCTACTTTGGTCAAGAATTTTTGATTTGCTTGAATGATATCCTCACCCATCACTTCTGATTTTCTGGATTTTAAATTAAAATGAATAAAAGTACACCAAAGCACAGCGTATATTTTCTCGGTGTCTAGGTCTTTCATAAGAAGTTCTATTTTGCAAGTTCTGTCATTTAGCTCTATCAGCTTGCTGGAAATAATCACTTCCTTGTTGTATTTTACTTCTTTCAGATAGGCTATTTCGTTTTGTATAACTACCCATACACAGCTTGTTTTGTGGGCGTATTCTTCGTGTGTAAATTCATAATGCTCTGCCATGTGATCTTCTCGGGCATTGAGCATGTAGTCTATGTATCTAGAATTGTTAAGATGCCCCATAGGGTCACAGTCTGTAAATCTGATTTTTGCTTTTGAAAATAGTTCCATTGTAAAGTATTTAAATGTCAAATTTAAAAAAAACCACTCAATATTGAGTGGTTTTTATGTCTTAAATTATTAATAAATTATTTAAGTCCTAATTCTTTTTTTACAGCTGCAGTAGCATCTGCTCCACCTCTGTAGATAAGACCAACAGTATTAGTATCGAATACAAAATCCCATCCGTTAGCTTTTGCTACTTTTGCTACAGCATCATTCACTTTCTTTTCGATAGGTGCATATGCCTCATTTTGTCTTTTAGCTAAGTCTTGCTGAGCTACTTGAGTCATTTGCTGAATATTTTGTTGCAATTTTTGCAATTCTTGGTTTCTTTCTTCGTTTACTTTTTGAGATTGCTTAGGAGCTTCTTCTTGGTATTTTTTGAATTTAGCTTCAGCAGCAGTCATTTGCTTTTCGATTTCAGCTTGTTTAGTTTTGCTGAAAGCTTCTAGTTGTTGGTCAGCTTTTTTCTTCTCTGGCATTAGGTTCAAGATTTCTGCAACATCTAGAGTTGCTAGTTTCTGAGCGCTAACTGTCCCGAAAGACATTAAAAACATTGCGAATGCAAATAATAAACCTGATTTTTTCATAACTTTTGATTAAATTTAATATTCTTATTTTTTATTTTTCTTGGAATTATTTTTTTCCTTTTTATTTTCTTTATCCTTTTCTCCATCTTTTGGGTTGTCCCTCATCAGGAGATCCAGCACCATCTTGGTGTAGTCATACCTTTTATCAGTGAATAGTACACTGCTGTCAGAACTTCTATCAAGAATTATGCCTAAATCATTTTTTTCAGCAATAGTTCTGATGGCATTCCACACTTTTTCTTGGAAAGGCTGAACTACTTTGGCTCTGAATGTGTTGATTTCCCCTTGTGCAGTGAATTTTTCTTTCAAATGAGCTTGCACTTTTTTCTCCAAATCAGCCACTTCTTTTTCCCTTGTTTTCAGCTGTTCTCCTACTAAAAGGATTCTTTCATTATCAAAGAGTTCTTTCTTTTTGTTGTAGTTTGACTGCAAGGAATCCAGCTGCATCTGCCAATACTTTATCTGTTTGTTAAATCTTTCATCAGCTTCCTTGTATTCAGGAAGACTTTTCAAGATAAAATCAGAATCTACCACGCCAATTTTCTGTGCCGAAGATACTACAAATCCCCCAAACATGAAAATTATTCCTAAAAATAATGCGTATTTTCTCATTTTTAAATCTTTTATAGTGATTGATTCATCAAGAAGTGAGTCTGCCATCCTGTTGGTGAATTAGATGTAGAATAAGGCAGTTTATCAATTCCGTAAGCAAAATCAAATCCGATAAGCCCGAATGCTCCCATATAGATTCTCACACCTACACCCACAGATCTCTGTAATTTGAACGGATTATAAGTGTTAAATCCTTTCCATGTGTTACCTCCTTCAGCAAAAGCTAATCCGTAGATTTTTGCTGTTTGGTTCATAGAAATAGGGTATCTCAGCTCAAGAGCAAATCTGTTGTACAAAATACCACCACCAGTAGGAGTTACATCTGTAGATGTTCCACCAGATGTAGATGGGTCATCATATCCACGAAGTGGGATAAGCTCTCTACCATCATATCTACCGCTGTATAGACCTGTTCCCCCCATGTAGAAACGCTCAAAAGGAGGTGCTCCCAGCTGTTTATTGTATCCATGAAGGAATCCCATCTCTGCACTACTTCTTAATACTAACTTACCTAAAATTTCATTATAAGCATCAGCTTTGAATTTTATCTTGTAGTATTCCATCCATCTGTATTTATCAGCAGTAGACATAGTGGAATAATCCTTATTACCAAATGATGAATAAGGTGGAGTGAATTTAGCCGACAACTCTATATTAGAACCCGTAGTAGGGAATATAGGGTCATATCCAGCAGAGTTTCTGCTCAAACTTACATTAAATGCAAAGTTGTTCGCTGTACCATGCGTTAGAGTTTCTTCCCCAAAATAGAATGTATAATTATTAAAACTATATCTTTGGTAAGAAAGTCCTGTATAAAGTGAAAAATAGTTATCTGGCCATTCTAGAAGTTTATTAAGCCCAACAGATGCTGATAGAATGTTTAACTTCATAGGGGTACCATAATAATCAGAATATTTCACACGAGAATGGCTGAAACTTACAGACAAAGCAGTAGGTCTCTTTCCGAAAAGCCACGGCTCTACGAATGATGCACTATAAGTCTGGAAATACTGCCCAGCCTGCGCTTGTAGAGAAAGTGTCTGCCCATCCCCTTGAGGAATTAACTTATTAAACTTCAGGAATTTTCTCAAAGAGAAGTTGTTGAAAGTAAGCCCTAATGTACCGATGAAAGTGTTTCCACCATATCCTGCCTGAAGCTGGATTTGTGAAGAACCTTTCTCCTCTAGTGTCCAGTGGATATCCACCGTGTTATCCTGTGGATTTGGTTTTATCTCTTGTCCGATTTTTTGAGGGTCAAAGAACTGCATCCCTGCTAAATCAAAATAAGTTCTTTTGATATCACTCTTAGAGAAAAGTTTCCCAGGTCGTGTTCTCAATGCACGAAGGATAACATGGTCATGGGTAGTGGTGTTTCCAGACCAAGTAACTTTGTTCCAAGTTGCTCTTTCGCCCTCTGTGATACGGATTTCTAGATTGATAGAATCCCCCTCCACAGACTTTTCTATCGGAGTAATATTAGAGAAAAGATAACCACTATTCATGTATAATGATTTCAAATCAGAGTCATCATCTTTACCTCCATCTTCTCCCACTTTTTTATTAAATCCTACAGCATCATAGATGTCTCCTTTTTTGTATCCCAAAAGTCTTTGAAGTGTTTCTGTGGAGAAAACAGTGTTTCCGTAGAATTCTATATTTCCTATATAGTATTTTTTACCTTCTTCTAATTTTACTTTGATATCGAAACCTTTGTCACTTCTAGTTATGGTATCAGAAATGATTTTGGCGTCTCTGTAACCAAGAGAGTTATAGTAGCTTATCAAATTATGTTTGTCTTCCTCGTATTTTTCTTTTATTAACTTAGAAGGCTTAAGGATACCTGCGAAAAATCTTTTTTGTTTAGTATTTTTAAATCCTTTTTTTCTAAGTTTTTTAGAAGAAACATTTTCATTTCCTTCAAAGTTGATGCTCTGTATTTTTACTTTTTTACCTTTATCAACTTCAATAGTCCAATCAACTAGATTAGGATCTTCACCATTTGGTTTTTCTTGGATATTGATTTTAGCATCCGCAAATCCTTTTTTTATGTATTGTTGAGGGATTTTATTTTGAAGCGTAGAAACTAAATTTTCAGTAATTTTTGTTCCAGGTTTTAGGTCATTTTCCTTGATTAACTTTTCATTTTGGGATTTTTTAATGCCTTTTCCTATGAATTTGATATCTTTAAGTTCCTTCAAATCTTGTAAAGCAAATCTTAAAACCACTTGTTCCCCATTTATGCTTTCTACATAAACTTCCACTTTTGAGAAAGAGTTCGTATCCCAAAGTTTTTTGATTGCATTACTGATTCTCTGCCCAGGTATTTCTACAACTTCTCCTTTATAGAGGCCTGTAAATTTTAATATTTGCTCAGGAGTGTATTTTTTCACACCATCTACAACGATTCCCTGAAGGGTATAACTTCCACTTTGTTTTTCAGAAATCTGTGTTGCATTTTCTTTTTGGGTAATCTGTCCTTGAACCTGAGTTGCAGATGCCATTAGAAGGATAATTGGCAATATTTTAAAATTCATGTGATTTTTTCTTAAATTCTACTTTTACTACTTGTTTTCTAACTGCTCACTTATTTTACCGAACCGCCGTTCTTTAGTTTGATAGTCTAAAATGCACTGGAAAAAAGTTTCTTTGGTAAAGTCTGGCCATAAAATATCTATAAACTGCATCTCTGCGTAAGCTATCTGCCAGAGAAGGAAATTACTAACCCGAACTTCTCCACTTGTTCTAATAAGTAAATCTACTGGTGGAATTTCCTTGGTATATAAATGCTGCTCAAAAAGATGTTCATTAATATCATTTTCATCAATATCTCCATTTTTTACCTTTTTACATAGTTCTTTTACAGCATTTAGTATTTCTTTTTGTGATCCATAGCTTAGAGCTAGTGTAAGATTTCCTTTGGTGTTATTTTTAGTAAGCTCCATGATATTATAGAGCTGATTTCTTACATCTTTTGGTAGTGCTTCTAAATCTCCTATGGCACGGATTCTAATTCCTTTTGAAAAAATCTCTTCAGCCTCCTGTAACAATGTAGAAGAAAGTAGATTCATAAGTGTATCTACTTCCTCCGTTGGTCTGTTCCAGTTTTCCGTTGAAAAAGTATAAAGCGTAAGATAAGGAATACCCACTTCATTACAAGCACTGATAGCCTCTCTTACAGCTTTTATGGCGTTTTTGTGCCCAAAAGTTCTTTCTTTATTTTGGGATTTTGCCCACCTACCGTTGCCATCCATAATGATGGCAACATGCTTGGGCAGATTATCAAAATTTAACTTTTCTTTTACAGATATCATTTATTTTTTATTTACAATAACAAGGTGGTCTTCCAAATGCATAGGAAATACCTATTGTAACAGAGTTTAACCAATCTTTCCCTTTACCCTTGTGTCCATCCATATACTGTTGTAGAGCAGTTTCTGCGGCTGCACGGTTTGCAGGAGAAACATTATATCTAATAGTATGATTCATCTTTTCAAGATTGCTGTAATCAAGATTATCAGTAAATGTATATCTAAACATAGCCTCAGCAAAGATAGACCAGTTATATCCAAATTTGTATTTTAGACCTAAACCAAAAGGAATACCTAAAGTCACTTTCTTTTTGTGGATGTTTTCACCAGTGTATGTAGTAGAAATCAAAAATCCTCTACTTGATTGTCCTACAGTAGTTGTAAGAGTTGGTGAATCATACATTAATCCAGAAAGCCCAGCGAAAACATATGGACTAAATTTAGTTTCATCCTTTTTTAACTCATCATTGATAGAGAAAAAAGCATATTCAAATAAAGCAGATGCCTCTAAAATATCATTAGACATTTTAGTAGTTCCTGTATAAAGATTGTCAAAGAAAGCAATATTATATGCTCCCTCAACTCTTATTCCCTGTCTTGGGTTTAGATTTCTTTTGTAAAACAAACCTATGTATGTAGGCTGAACTCTTCTGTTGGTTCCTAAATCAGGGAATGATCTGATGACACTTTTAGCGTCCCCTCCAACAATTGAGTATCCGCCTTTTACTCCTATTTCATGTCTTTGAGAAAATCCCATAAACATACACAAAGTAAACAATCCAAATGTTATGTGTTTTTTCATATCTAAAATTATTTTATTTATTTTTCAATTTGCAAATATAACTTTTTTTTAATTTATCAATGTCTAAATATTGTTAAAAAACGAAAAATACTATTAAATTATTGGCTTAGAAACGAAAAATAAATTTTTATCCCTGAAAATCAATTATATATAAAGTTTTAAAAATCAAATTAAATTAAAAACATGATTTTTGGCATAAATTTTGTAGTTTTGCCCCCAATGTTATAATTAGTTTTTTTAGTTGTAGTATTTCTTTTAATCTGTTTTGAAATACTATATTTAGAATCCCCGACCATAATTGGTCAAAAGTAGATGTTAGAATCTATTAGCCATGATCCGAGAGCCAACAAATTCTCGGATTTTTTATTTTATTTCATAGATAGTTTGGTTTATTTTTAACTTGGTCATAGGTTTTACTTTTTTTATTTCTATATTTTTTATTCTTCTAGATGTAATATAGGATTTTATAACAAAGTTATTAATTTTTTCCATATTCGCCTCATCATTTACTATAAAAACAACTTTGTCATCTTGTTTTATAGAGACTATATTTTGTTTGAAAAAAGAATGGAGTAGTATTTCTTCCTTTTTCCAAAAATAAA
>CAUQVP010000077.1:0-8691 GCA_963521545.1 uncultured Flavobacteriaceae bacterium
AAAATTTAAAAAGAGACATCACAAAGATTATACAAGGCAAGAATGCCCTTGTGGCAGTATCTGTGATGAACTCAAAAGGGAAAACAGAAGTAAATATTAACGGAAACAAAAAAGTTCCGATGCTTAGTGTGTTCAAATTTCACATTGCATTGGCAGTTTTGGATTTGGTGGACAGAGGTATTTTGGATTTGGAACAAAATATTTTTGTCAAGAAATCAGAACTTTTGGAGAATACTTGGAGTCCCATTCGTGATAAATATCCGAATGGCAATGTGAATATCCCTTTGAGAGAAATCATAGAATACACCGTTTCTCAGAGCGATAACAATGGTTGCGACATTCTGCTGAGGCTGATTGGAGGAGTTAATACTGTCCAGAAATTCATTGAGAGCAAGGGTATCAAAGATTTTGCAATAAAATACAATGAAGAAGAAATGAATAAGAATGGGAAATCCATCTACTCCAACTATACAACCGCAAACGCCTCCAGCAGGCTTCTGCAAAAATTTTATAATGGTGAGATAATTTCCAAGTCTTCCAGAGATTTTCTATTCAGAATCATGTATGAGACTTCTACTGGAGCAGACAGGCTCATATCCCTGCTTCCTCCAGATGTTATCGTTGCCCATAAAACAGGGACTTCTGGCATTGTATCTGGAATTCAGGCTGCTACCAATGATGTAGGAATTGTCATTTTACCCGATGACAAATACTACACCATATCTGTTTTTGTGATAAATTCCAAAGAAAATACATCAACTAACGAAAAAATAATTGCTGATATATCAAAAACAGTGTGGGATTATTATTTTCAAAATAAATAACTAAAAATGAATCTTTTAGATAAAATAAAACAAAATCCTGAGGAAATATCATTCGATGAGGTGATTGCTTACATTGATGAGCACTATGACTTTGTTCCTACAGCTTTTCAGAATGGAGAAATTCTCAATGAAGAGAACCAAAATAATGGCTCTTGCAAAATTTTTTCTTTTGCGAAAAAATTAGGTTTAAATGAGAAAAATACATTATTTTTGTTTGGTGATTTCTACAGAAAAGATGTTTTAGGAGATTTGCAAGGGACTAATCACCAGAACATTAGAAATTTCATGAAGACAGGATGGGAAGGAATCAAATTTCATCGTGAAAGTTTATTAGAAAAATAAAATATATTCAGATTAAAACTATAAAAAATGAAGAGAAAAATTCTTATCGCGGGACTATTTCTTGGAGGAGTAGCTGCCAGTAATCTATCGGCTCAGAAGTATCTTGGGCTGAGCAACAGTAACTATTCGGGAGTTTATGGGTCACAGTACAACCCTGCTAAACTTACTGATGAGAAAGTAAAAGTGGCTGTTAATCTTGTGTCTTTTAATGGACTGGTTAATAACGACTATTACAGATTTAAAAATTTAGAAGATTCTTTTGGAAATTTTTCATTAGATGAGATAGGGAAAGGATCTTCTCACAATGCGGGAAATGGTACTTTAATAAACTTAGGAATCGTAGGTGAAGTTTTAGGGCCATCTTTCCAGTTTACAGTGAATAACAAATTAGGCTTCGGATTTTCTTCAAGAGTAAGACTTTTCGGTCAAGGAAAAAATATAAACTCTGCTTTCCTTGATGCCTTAAACGGGAATTTAGGAACTGACAACCCTGGTCTTGCTAATATTCCATTGGTTGATAATACAGGATTCGGTATCAATACCACTGCGCTTACTGATTTAGGAGTAAAAGGTGCTTATGCTGTGATTGATAACAACGACTTAAAACTATCATTAGGAGCAAGTGTAAAACTATACAAAGGAGCTGGGTTAAACAGATTCGAAAGTAATGGATATAACTTAATCTATAACAATAACCCGTCTAACCCTACCATCACAGCGACTAATATTAACTGGGATCTTTACACGAACCTAAACCCTGATAAATCACTAAACAATTATGGTTTCTCTGACTTCTTCGGTGGAGCGACAGGGTTTGGTGGTGATTTCGGTGCTGAATTGACTCTAAAAGAAGCATCTGGTGACAAGCCTTACTTCTTAAAATTTGGCGCATCTGTTAATGATATCGGTGCTATCAAATACAATGATATTCGTAAACTGAGCATCAGAGGTGCGGGTTCTGCTATAGACCCTAACGAAATAGATATTTTTGACCTAAACTCTACTGCTAACTACCTTAGATCTAGAGGTTACAACACTACTCTGACTACATCATCTGTAAGCCAAGGTCTTCCTACTAACCTAAATCTATATGCAGACTATGCTATCACAAAAAGATTTTTCGTTAGTGCTAATGGTTTGATCAATTTAGCAAATACTAACTCTACGAACCCTTATTACCATAGTTTCGTAGGGCTTGTTCCTAGATTCGAAAGCAAGTGGGTAGATGTATCTGTTCCTTTGACTTACAACTTTATGAGCCAAGATTTCAAACCAGGACTTGCTCTTAGATTAGGACCATTGTCAGTAGGTTCTGATGACTTGAAAATCTTATTCACTGAATCAAAAGGTGCTAACATCTACGCTGGACTTGGTTTCATACTATACAAAGGTAAAAAAGCAGAAGCTGTAGTTGCTGAAACTGACAAAGATACAGACGGAGACGGAGTTCTAGACAGACATGATGAATGTCCTACAGTTCCTGGACCGATAGAAAACAGAGGATGCCCTTGGGGAGATACTGATAATGACGGAGTTCTAGACAAAGATGACAAGTGTCCTGATGTTCCTGGTCCAGTAGAAAATGAAGGATGTCCTTGGAAAGATACAGACGGAGATGGAATTCCAGATAAAGATGACAAATGTCCTACTGAAGCAGGATTGCCAGAAAAACAAGGATGCCCTAAAACTCATGCTGATATCGCAGGTGAAGTTACTTCGGCTCTTAAAAATATTCTATTCAACTTAGGTAAAGCTACTCTAAGACCAGAGGCTGCTCCTAAACTAGATGACGCTGCTAAGATTATCAAATCTTCTAACGGAGGAACATTCTTAGTAATCGGACATACGGATAGAAAAGGAAATGCTGCCCTTAACCTTAGACTTTCTAGAGAAAGAGCTGCTGCAGTAGTTAAAGCCCTTGAAGAAAGAGGCGTAGACCACAGCCAGTTAAAATCAAAAGGTGTAGGCTTTGAATTCGCTGAAGTTCCTGTTACTGCTTCTGATGCAGAAAGAGAAAAAGACAGAAAAGTAGAAGTTAAATATGTAACAGGAAGCGAGTGGGATGCATTGACAAAATCTGATGTGCATATTGCAACTCCTAAAAAAGCTGCTGCAAAAAAATCTGTAGGAGCTAAAGGAAAAACTGTCCACAGAAAGCCAGTTGCTAAAAAGAAGAAATAATCTAAATATTTCTATAAAAAGGAACTCTAAAATAGAGTTCCTTTTTTTATTCCATCATTTTTAAAAATTCCTGTTCATCTAGAATAATAATCGTGCCTATATCCTGCGCCTTCTTGAGCTTGCTTCCTGCTTTCTCTCCCACTACTAAATAATTCAAGTTTTTGGACACCGCAGATATATTTCTTCCACCATGTTTTTCTACCATTTCTTCGGCTTGTTCACGAGTAAAAAGGGATAATTTCCCTGTAAACAAAAATGTCTTACCTGCTAAATTATCTGACAATACCTCCGTAGATACTTCGCCTCTTTCCAGCTGAATTCCATACTCTTTGAGCCTTTCTATCAGCTTTCTGTTTTCTTCATTAGAAAAGAATGCTGCGATGCTTTCGGCTATTTTATCGCCTATATCTTCCACTTGGATGAGTTCCTCCACAGTTGCCCTGCTGAGTTCTTCTATCGAACCAAAATTCTTAACCAATTTCTTAGCAATGGTCTCGCCGATGTGTTTTATCCCAATGCCATAAAGCACCCTTTCAAAAGGAATTTGCTTTGATTTTTCTATCCCATCGATGATGTTCTGCGCAGATTTTTCCGCCATTCTTTCCAGCGGCAAGAGTTGTTCTTTTTTCAAGGTATAAAAATCCGCCACCGTTTTTATCAAACCTTCACGATAGAGCTGCTCTATAGTCTCCGAACCCAAATTTTCTATATTCAAAGCCTTTCTGGAAACGAAATGTATCATTTTACCGACCACCTGCGGAGGGCAGTGGATTTCATTCGGACAGAAATGAAGCGCTTGACTTTCTTCCTTTATCAGCTCCGTATCGCACTCTGGACAGCGTGTTATATAGTTAATCTGCGGAGACATTGCTTCCCTTTTTTCAGTATTTACGCCTACTATTTTAGGAATGATTTCGCCGCCTTTTTCTACATATACAAAATCATTTTCGTGCAAATCCAATTTCTTGATAATATCCTCATTATGAAGAGATGCCCGTTTCACAATAGTTCCCGCCAAAAGCACTGGTGACAGATTGGCAACTGGTGTGATTACTCCCGTTCTACCAACCTGATAATCAATAGACAAAAGCTGAGTTTCTACTTTTTCAGCCTTGAATTTATGAGCTGTCGCCCAGCGTGGTGACTTGGCTGTATATCCCAAAATCTGCTGTTGTTTCAGGTCATTGACTTTGATTACAATTCCATCAATATCAAAACCTAAATTCTGCCGTTCTTTATCCCAAAAATTGATAAAATCTTTCACTTCCTGTAATGATTTGCAGAGTTTGCTATACTGCGAAACCTTGAAGCCCACAGAACTCATCTTTTGGAGCAGTTCCCAGTGTGTTTTTTCTGTAACATCCTGTGCTACAAACTGATACAGCACCGCCGAAAGCCCTCTCCTACTCACCTCCGTGCTGTCCTGCATTTTCAGACTTCCAGAGGCCGTATTTCTTGGATTCATGAAAATATCCAGCCCTTCCTGTTCTCTTTCCTGATTGATTTTATCAAAGGCTTTTCGTGTCAAATATATCTCGCCGCGCATATAGAATTTTTCTGGAAAATCGCCATACAACTGCAGCGGGATGTCCTTTATCGTTTTCACATTGGAGGTAATTTCATCGCCCTGAAATCCATCACCACGAGTAACCGCCTGAACGAATTTTCCCTGTTCATAAAGTATAGAAATAGAGGCACCGTCGTATTTCAGCTCGGTCACAAATTCTATTTCATCCGTTTCCAATATTTTTTTGGTTCGGTTATACCACTCTTCCAAATCCTCAAAATTATAAGAATTATCCAGCGAATACATTCTAAACTCGTGAGAAACCGTAGGAAAAACCTTGGTAACCTCTCCGCCCACGCGCACCGTGGGAGAATTCGGGTCATAGAATTCTGGATTTGCCACCTCCAAAGACTGCAATTCTCTCAGTTTTTCATCAAACTCAAAATCTGAAATCGTAGGATTATCAAGAACATAATAATTATAATTGTGCTGATGAAGCTCTTTTCGGAGGTTTTCTATTTTTTCTTTTACAGACATTTTCTATTTTTTTAGTCTATTTTACTTCCTGTTTCTATTTCGTAAGGCTCTTTTCCCTGCTCAAAAATCCGTGTGAGCTGACTGCCCTGCACTGTGATTTCATCGCCTATTCTTCTAATCCAATTTCCTTCGCGAAGACCTACCACTTTGATATTATTCTGTGTCAAAAACTCTTTGATTCTGGTTTCTCTCGTTTCGCCATTGTGTTTCAAATCTGGATTTGGGTCGAGATAATGAGGATTAATATTAAACGGCACCAATCCCATAGCCTCAAAGCTCGGCGGATAGACTATCGGCATATCGTTGGTTGTCTGGATGTTAAGCCCGCCTATATTGCTCCCTGCACTGCACCCTAGGTATGGTTTTCCTTTTTCTACATTTTCTTTCAGAGTTTTCATCAGATTTTTTTCATGAAGAGTTTTGACCAAAAGAAAAGTATTCCCACCGCCTGTAAAATACGCCTTTGCTGAGGCAATGGCCTCTTGTGGGTTTTCAAATTCGTGGATTCCTTTTATTTTTATGCCAATAGTTCCGAAAAACTCGCGCGCCTTGTCCGTGTATTCTTCGTGAGAAATTCCGCTGGGTCTGGCGTAAGGAATAAACAAAACCTCATCTATTCCATGATAAAGTTTCACAAGTTCTTCTCGTAAATATTCTAAATATTTTCCACCAAAAAGTGTAGAAGTGGATGCTAAAATAATGTTCATAATTGTTCTTTTTAAGCGTGTCCCAAAAGTAGTGTTTTTATGATTAAAAGTCAAAAAATGTAAATAAATCAATTCACAAAAACTGACCACTATCTACCGTAAAAGTTTCCCATCATAATCAATGAAATAACTTTCATAATTGAAATCCACCAGCTCTATTCCCTTTGGAGTGAGCGTAAAAGCGGGCGTGCGCTCTATAGGCGAAACAAAAATATCCTTCCCGCTGAACTGCCAGAGGATTTCGCCCTGCCTATTAAGGCGTGATATCTCCACCTCGCCGTGGGTAATGTAATCATCTTGATAAGGCGCTATCTCAAAGCAAGTCGCCATATCTACCTGCGTATGCCAAAGGAGCTCTAAGGAGGGTAAGAGAACACAAAATACAATATTACCAGAAGCTACGAGTAATCTGTCATCATCCAAAAGAACATTTTCTTTTCCTATCCCACAAGTACACCCTTCTCCCTCAAGGAGAACACTAATAATTTTTTCTTCTGATTGATAAAGATAAACTGCGACTTGTGGGGTATGGAAAGTGCGCTCTTCCTCCGTTTCAGTGGCAAAATAATGCCTTTCAAAGAAAGTATTATCGTTTTTATTTTCTATCGCTTTTATTTCTATCTGATAAAAATCTTTATAAAGCCAAAGGGTGTTTTTCATAGTGTGTTTTTAAAAGTTTTCTTCTATTACTTTTTCAACGAGTTCCTCTACTTTCTTAAGTTTCCCGTCAAAATATTTTTTGTCTTCTATGATTTTTTCATAGATATCCTCTATGCTATGAGCGGGTGAGAGTGTCCATAAACTATAAGGTTTCAACTGTACTGTCCCTATTTTTTTAAGGGAAGGCAGTATCACTCCTAAATCTTTATGGTTGAACCAGCAATCGGTTTTGAGGGCGAAATCTTGATTGTTTTTTCCACAGGCGAGTTCGCTTTGCAGAAAGCCGGTCATTGTAGGATAAGTAGGGACTAAATATCGAGTAGGAGCAAGATGATACTCTATTTTTTGGGGAGTAACCTCTACAGCCGAGACAAAGCAGATACCATAACGTTCACCAATGGTTACCGCCAACATATCTCCTACTTCAAAATAAGGTGTTTTAGGTTTCTTTAGGGTAGGTTTCACAAGAGGTTTGGGGTTATCCTCTTGCAGTTGTAGTTTGAGCTTATCAAGCGCTTTCTGTCGTTGTTTTTGGGCTTTGCTGTCTATCTCATTCCAGAGCGGTGTTGCTCCTCGTTCGATGAGTTGCAAAGCTTTGGTGCGCACTTCATCTTTTGGATAGCCTATTTTCCAAAGGGAATACGCAAAAGCCGTCCAATAGATTTCAGTATACAATTCATCAATACAGAAATTAACTTCCTCATTGAGCCAATCCTGTCTGATTTTCTCTACATCCTCACCATCTTTATAGCGTTCGGTGATGTTGTTGTAAATGTCGTAGCCACTATCGCTATCTATGATTTTTACGCCGTCTATTGCCATAGTATTGTGTTTTTAAGGTCGTATAATTGTTTCTTCTATTTTGCCTTTAATGATATTTTCAAGGGCGGTATAGAGGTCGCCTCCGTAGAAATAGTGATAGGTTTTGCGAGGCGTCCAAGAGGAAAGGTCAAGCACACCCCATACACTACCTACACTATCGATACAGAGAACTTCATCGGCATTGACATCGCCAAAGGGAATAAGCTCGGTAATACCTGCATCTGATTCGTAGTATAGCATCTCTTGGCGAGTGGGAAGATTTTGCGAATATATAAAAACCATATAGCCATCGTGGCGTTTGATATCCTTGTCGTCGAATATGGTAAGGAAAGTGACGAGTTCGTGTGGTAAATCGTCATAACCTGCCTCGCGATAGCGCGCTTTGATAGCTTCCGTACGAGCGCGTCGCTCTTCTTTAGAGAGGGTATTGAGTAAAGCAATACCTTGTTTTTCTAAAAGGTTTTCTAATGATTTTTTTATCATAACTAATAAATATACTGGTCAATATCAATCGAGCCGTTTAACTGGTGAAGCAAGTCAAGAGCAGAGGTATCAAAATACAAAGCAGGGACTTCTTCATTGTATATATTTACACAAAATCGGAATAGTGCAGTGAGTTGATGTGTTTTGATAAAAGCTGATAATTCTTCCAAAAACGGATGCACTTTTTGCTCAAAAACAGCCAAACAATCACTTATATACAAAGTTTCAATAGGAGAAAACTTATATTCCCAAAAAGTTTCTTCGCTAATACGATGCTTCAAAGCATCTCCCTTATACGCCTTCTCTGTAGGAGGAAAACCTGTGATATGAGTAAGTTCTTCAAGGTCAAAATATTCGCCATAAACACAAAAAGTAAGACCAATATTGGTAAGTTCTTTTTTCATTAATTTCTCTATCTTTTTTTACCACTCGCGGTATTCATCGGTGATATCCACATCATCGACTAATTCCAATCCTGTTTTGCGGATAATAGCATTCATCCACTCGCAAAGTTCCTCGCGCTCCATTGTTTCTATAAGTCCGTATTTATTATTGATTTTATTGAGTTTTTTCACCAATTTGCCCATAGAGTTATAAACGGTAGTCGCATTTTTCTTTTGCACCGCTT
>CAUQVP010000078.1:0-8536 GCA_963521545.1 uncultured Flavobacteriaceae bacterium
TATGCCAAATACTATAATCATAGGTTCAGGGTCTTATATTCCAGAGAGAGTTATTGATGGAAATTATTTCTTAGATGCTGTTTTCTATGATGAAAATGGAAAAATTATAGACAAACCTAATGAGGAAATTGTCAAAAAATTTGTAGAAATCACTGAAATTGAACGCCGTAGGTATGTGAATGATGATGAAAACAATTCTGATATTGCTACAAAAGCCTCTGAAATAGCTATCCAAGATGCAGGAATAGACCGCGAAACCATAGATTACATTATCTGTGCGAGTAATTTTGGAGAAATCAATGTAGATGGAATAAGTAGTTTTATGCCTTCTATGTCTGCAAGAATAAAGCATAAACTTGGCATAAAGAACAGAAAATGTGTAAATTACGATATGATTTTTGGTTGTCCTGGTTGGGTAGAATCTATGATTTTGGCGGATTCTCTCATAAAGGCAGGAAAAGCCAAAACTATTCTAGTGGTAGGTTCTGAAACACCGAGCCGAGCATTAGACCCATATGACAGAAATAGAATGATTTTTGCGGATGGTGCAGGTGCTGTGGTTGTAAAAGCAACAGATGATGAAACTGTGGGAATAATTTCTTCGGCGACTATTTGTGATAATCAGGAAGAAATTACTTATTTGGATATGGATTGTTCTCTGAACAAAGACCATGATCCAAAGAAAAAATATATCAGAATGGCAGGAAGAAAAATTTATGAATATGTTTTGACCAATGTTCCTCCTGCGATTAAGGAAACTATCGATGCTGCGGGAATTGGCATAGATGATGTAGAAAAAATTCTAATCCATCAGGCTAATGCTAAAATGGACTATGCAATTATCCCAAGACTCTATAAACTCTATGGAAAGACTGAATATGACCATAACATCACTCCTATGATTATCCAAGAAATGGGTAATACTTCTGTGGCGAGTATTCCTACGATGTATGACCTCATTACAAAAGGTAAAATGCAGGGACACAACATGAAAAAAGGAGATTATATAGTGATGTGTTCTGTGGGTGCAGGGATGAATATCAATGCATTCGTTTATAAAATGCCTTAATAATTAATACTTTTTTCATACAAAAACTATAAAAACCACATCAGCATAAATCTATGCTGGTGTGTTGTTTTGAATAATATTTCAACCTATGCAGAAACAATTTTTACTTCTCTTCGGGATTTTTGTAGTCTTAGAAGTGTATGTTTATCACGGAGTTAAGAATTTGACTCAAAACCCTTTTATCAGAGGAGGATATGTGGCGGTTAACGCCCTGATTTATGCAACTATTTTCTATTTGGCTGTTATCAGGCCAGATTCCTCCAAAGTTCCTTTTATGATGAATATTGTGATGATATTCATCGTCCCAAAACTGGTCATGGTTCTTTTTCTTTTGGTGGATGATATTCTTCGGTTTGGGAAGTATTTGGTTCAGACTTTTTCTGCCAAGGGAAACCACTATCCAGAGAGGAGAAAATTCCTTGGTTTGATGGCTTTGGGTGGTTTTGTCCTGCTTTCTCTTGCTGTGGTGGATGGCATTATTTTTGGGAAATATCGCCATATTTTAAGAAAAGTAAAATTAAAATTTAAAAACCTTCCCAAAAGTTTCAAAGGTTATAAAATTGTCCAAATTTCTGATGTTCACAGTGGGAGTTTCTCTGACCCTTCCAAATTGCAGCATACTATAGATTTAATCAATGAGCAAAAACCTGATTTAGTGCTTTTTACAGGAGATATGGTGAATAGTTATGCTGATGAGTTTAAGCCTTTTATCTCTTTGTTTTCTCAAATTAAGGCTAAAGACGGGAAGTTTTCCGTTTTGGGAAATCATGATTATGGATTTTATGGACAATGGAATACGAGCGAGGAGCAAAAACAAAATGTCCCAAAACTAATTGATTATCAAAAAAAAGCAGGTTTTGAAATGCTCCGAAATGAGCATAGAGTTTTTGAAAGAAATGGCGAAAAAATCTATCTTTTAGGGGTGGAAAACTGGGGAGAACCGCCTTTCCCTCAGTTTGGTGACTTGGATAAGGCTGTAAAAGGCGTTCCTACGGATGCAGTGAAAGTACTGATGTCGCACGACCCTACGCATTTTGATGCAGTGGTAAAGACTCATCTCTCTGATATTCAGCTAACTCTGTCTGGGCATACGCATGGAATGCAGTTTGGTCTTGATTTGAAAAATGTGAAATGGTCGCCAGTGCAGTATCGCTATAAAAAATGGATAGATTTATACGAAAGTATGGGCAAATATCTCTATGTAAACAGAGGTTTTGGGGTTATTGGTTTTCATGGAAGAGTTGGGATTTATCCAGAAATTACTTTGATAGAGCTGGATTAAATTTTTTATAAAAGAAAAACCTCCAAATTTTGGAGGTTTTTTTATTGTTTTTAGTAACCTAATAATTTTAGGACATCTTCAGGTTTTTGCTCTTCGCTAAATACCTCGTATTCAAGTTCTCCGTCATCATTTCTGTTGATGAGAATATGTTTCGGCTGTGGAATCAAACAATGGTGGACTCCTCCGAAACCACTGATGGTCTCTTGGTATGCTCCCGTATTGAAAAATCCAATATATAGAGGTTTAGTATCGCTAAATACAGGCAGGTAGATGGCATTGGTGTGCTGTTCAGAATTGTAGTAATCATCTGAATCACAGGTTAATCCTCCCAAGAAAACCCTTTCATATGAATCTTCCCATCTGTTTAGCGGAAGCATGATGAAATGGCGGGAAATAGCCCAAGTATCAGGCAGCGTAGTCATAAAACTACTGTCTATCATATCCCATTTTTCTCGGTCGTTTTGGCGTTTTTGGCTGATGATTTTGTAGAGATTAGCGCCGCTTTCTCCAACTGTAAAAGACCCAAACTCAGTATAAATATTCGGTTCTTCTACGCCTTCTTCCTCGCAGAATTTCTTGATTTGAGATACAATTTCGTTAATCATATACTCATAATCATAATCAAAATTAAGAGAAGTTTTTATAGGCAGCCCTCCACCTATGTTTAGGGAATCCACTTCTGGCGCAATCTTCTTTAAACGAGCATAAACACGCAGACATTTGAACAATTCGTTCCAGTAATATGCGGTGTCTTTTATTCCTGTATTGATGAAGAAGTGGAGCATTTTCAGCCTTGCATTCGGATGCTCTGCGATTTTTTGGCTGTAATAAGGGATAATGTCCTTGTATCCAATTCCCAGTCTTGATGTATAAAATTCAAATTTCGGTTCTTCCTCTGATGCGATACGAATACCGATATCAAAGGTTCTGTCGATGCTTTCGGTCAGTTTGTCCAGCTCACGATAATTGTCAATTATCGGCATTACATTTTCAAAACCATCATTGATTAGATTTGAAATTTTTTCAAGATAATCATCTGTTTTAAAACCATTACAAATAACTTCTATATCTCGGCTTACTTTCCCTTTTTCAAAGAGTTTTTTCACGATATCAATGTCAAATGCAGAGGAAGTCTCCACGCTGATATCATTTTTCAGAGCTTCTTCCAAGACGAAAGAAAAATGGCTGGATTTCGTGCAGTAGCAGTATCTGTAGCCGTTTTTGTAGTTGTTTTTATCGATGGCTTCCGCGAACCATTTTTTGGCTCTTTGTATGTTTTGTGAAATTTTTGGAAGGTAACTTACTTTCAGCGGTGTCCCGAACTGCTCCACCACATTCATCAGATTGATTCCGTGAAAGTGCAGACTTTCGCTGTCATAGTTGAACTCTTCCTGTGGGAAATATAAGGTCTGGTCTATTAGCTCAGAATATTTTATTTTCATTTTTTGTAGGTATAAATTTTGAGTTAAAAATGATATGCAAAAATGCAAAAAAAATGCGAACAATAAAATTTTATTTTATAAACACTTATACACATTATAAAAGATTTAGGTTTTAAATAAAATTCATAATTTTACGCCCATGATTACAAAAGAAACCATAGACAAGATTTTTTCTGCCATTCGTGTGGAGGAAATCGTCGGCGAATATGTCCAGCTGAAAAGAGCAGGCTCTAACTATAAAGGCCTCAGCCCTTTTGTAGATGAGAAAACGCCGAGTTTTATAGTTTCTCCAAGTAAGCAGATTTGGAAAGATTTCTCTTCTGGAAAAGGTGGAACAGCGATTTCTTTTCTGATGGAAATCGAAGGGTTTTCCTATCCAGAAGCCCTCCATTATGCTGCTAAAAAGTATGGAATAGAAATAGAGGAGCTCAAAAAAGACCTCACTGAAGAAGAAAAAAAAGCGCAGACTGACAAGGATTTGTTATATAAAATCCACGAAGTAGCGAATGATTTTTTTCAAAACCAACTTTATGAAACCGAAGAAGGGCAGAATATAGGGCTTTCCTATTTCAAAGAACGCGAACTGAAACCAGAAACCATCAAGAAATTTCAGCTCGGATATTCTCCAGAGCTTAAAAATGCCTTTACGCAACATGCCATAGGAAAGGGCTATTCCAAAGAAATTTTAGAGAAATCTGGACTTTCCATCTTTTCGGAAAAATCTACAGAAGGAATAGACCGTTTCCGTGAAAGGGTGATTTTCCCTATCCATGGGTTTTCAGGGCGTGTGCTGGGATTTGGCGGCAGGATTTTAAAATCAAATACAAAAACCGCGAAATACCTAAACTCGCCGGAAACGGAGATTTATCATAAATCCAATGTGCTGTATGGCTTGTTCCAGTCTAAACAAGCAGTTTCGCGCGAAAATATGTGTCTCTTGGTGGAGGGTTACATGGATGTGGTCGCCCTGCATCAGTCTGGAATAGAAAATGTGGTGGCGAGCTCTGGAACTTCCCTGACTACGGAGCAGATAAAACTGATAAAAAGGCTGACTGAGAATGTTACCATTCTTTTCGATGGCGATGCAGCGGGAATAAAGGCGAGTTTCCGAAGTATAGACATGCTCCTTGCGGAAAGTATGAATATCCGTATTCTGCTGTTTCCAGAAGGGCACGACCCAGATAGCTTTGTGAGGGAAAATTCGATGGAGTTTGTCAAAAATTTCATTAAAGAAAATTCAAAAGATTTCATCGATTTTAAAGCTGAAATTCTCCTTAAAGAAGCTGAAAATGACCCAATAAAAAAGGCCGAAGCCATCAGAGATATTGTGAAATCTGTAGCGCATGTGGATAATGGGCTGAAGCAGGAGATTTACCTAAAACAGATAGCGACGCAGTTTGGGCTCACGGAAAGAAATCTTTTTGATGAACTTCAGGTTCAAAAACAGATTTTGAAAGGGCAGGTGCAGCCAAAACCAAAACTGGAAATTGTCCCAAAAACCGAGGAAAAGCCTTTTGCAGATTCTGATAAAACGGCGGGATTATTGGTTTTGGAAGAAAAATTAGTGGAGCTGATGCTGAAATACGGCGACAGGATTTTGACCCGAAGAGACTCTGAAAATAATTCCTATCAAACCACTGTGATAGAGGAAATTAT
The DNA here is from genome assembly GCA_963521545.1 of uncultured Flavobacteriaceae bacterium. GTDB lineage: Bacteria > Bacteroidota > Bacteroidia > Flavobacteriales > Weeksellaceae > JABCPE02. The sequence continues at coordinate 5,450 of CAUQVP010000078.1, forward strand.
CCATCATTTTCAGGAAGATGACTGCGAAATCCTTACGGAAACCAATAGAAAAATTATAGATGAAGTTCGGCAGGGCTTGGAACAGAACGAAATCCGCTTTGGGAATTTCTTTTTTGGGCTGATGGACGAAGATATTTCAGGGAAAATAGCCGATGCTTTGGTGGAAAACTACGAAACCAGCGACTGGAAGAAGTTTAATATTTATTTCAGAACCGAGGGTGAAGTGCTGGATAAAGTTGTGAGAGATGTTATCCTTCGCCACAAAAGAGAATATGTGCTGAAAATGATAGAAGATTTGAAAAAAAATCTGGATGAAACGGAAGAAAAAGCAGAAATTTATGAACAAATCGTCAGGCTAAACCAGCTGAAAAGTAAAATAGACCAAAAACTTTTTCGGATTTTGTGACAGATTGGTTACCTTTGGGAGTTGGAATAATTTTTGAGAAAAAGGAGATAAATAGTATCATTAGATTTAATGAAAAATTTGCTTATTTTGTAAATAATTAACCTTAAAAAGATTTATATATGGACATAAAGAAAGAATTTAGAGATTTTTCTGTAAAACATTTAGGAAATAATGGGCTGGTAACGGACCAATATATGGGAATGTTCAATCCTACCAACCTTACACCATACATCACCGAAGAAAGAAGGCTGAATGTAGCGCAGATGGATGTTTTCTCAAGACTGATGATGGATAGAATCATCTTTTTGGGAACAGGAATTGATGACCAAGTGGCGAATATTGTGACGGCACAACTGTTGTTTTTGGAAAGTGCAGACCCAAGCAAGGATATTCAGATTTATATCAATTCGCCTGGTGGAAGTGTTTATGCAGGATTGGGAATTTATGACACGATGCAGATTATCAAGCCTGATGTAGCTACGATTTGTACAGGTATGGCGGCTTCTATGGGAGCGGTGCTTTTGGTTGCGGGTGAAAAAGGAAAGCGTTCTGCTCTGAAGCATTCCAGAGTGATGATTCACCAGCCGAGTGGCGGCGCACAGGGAGTTGCGAGTGATATGGAAATCAATTTGAGAGAAATGCTTAAATTGAAAAAAGAACTTTATGACATTATTTCCGAGCATTCTGGACAGTCTTATGAATGGGTGGAAAAAGCATCAGACAGAGACTACTGGATGACTTCCACTGAAGCGAAAGAAATGGGAATGGTAGATGAAGTTTTGGAGAAAAAGAAATAAAGAAAAAATTATAAAATTAAAAGGTCAGAATTTTCGTTCTGACCTTTTTGATTTAATCTAAATTCTGTTCTTTTAATAATCTTTTGTGGATGATTTGAGCCATTGCGACACTCATTTCATAGAGTAACAATAGCGGAATAGCCGCGATAAACATACTCACTACATCGGCAGGCGTAATGATGGCAGCGATAATCATAATGATGACAATGGCGTGTCTTCGGTAAGTTTTCATCAGCTGAGGAGTAAGAATTCCTAATGAAGTCAAAACATAGACGATCATCGGAAACAGGAAGATAATCGCCATTCCAAAAACCACTTGCAGGAATATGGAAAGATAGTCAGACAGGTCATAGCTCAACTTGATTTCATCTGAAATTCTAAAGAAATATCCAAAATTAATAGCAAATGGCAAAATGATGAAATACCCACACAGCGCTCCAAAGAAAAACAAAATCCAAGTGCCGTGGATGATGATAAGGGAATATTTTCTCTCGTTCGGCAGCAGAGCAGGGCTGATAAATCTCCACAGCTCCCAAATAATATAAGGGAATGCCAAAAGAATTCCTCCAAAAATAGAAATAGACATCATTACATTAAACTGCTCGTAAAGTTTTCGCACTTGTATAGGAAATGTCTCAGGAAGGGAAATGCTTTCTTCGCCCAAATATTCTTGGGTAAAATAATTGATGTATCTAAAAGTAGGAAAATCTGGTTTGGTAGGGTAGAAGAGGATATTATCCACTACCCAGTTGGTATTGATTCCGATGAAAACCGCCGCGATGATTATGGCTATTACAGACCTTATAAGGTGTCCGCGCAGTTCTCCCAGATGGTCTAGGAAAGACATTTCTTTTTGGTCGCTCATTCTGTTTTTTTTAGTTTATGCCCTCATCCAAAAGGCGGTGTAGGTCTATGATTCCGAAGTATTTTCCGTGGTCTGTCACAACCAGCTGTCCGATGTTGTTCTGTTTCAGTATCTGCATGGCTTCCTTTGCCAGGGCGCTTTTCTCTATGGTTTTAGGGTTTTTACTCATAATATCTCTTGCAAAAATCCCTGAAATAGTGTCTCTTTCGGAGAGCATTCTTCGCAGGTCGCCATCGGTGATTACACCTTTTATTTCTTCGTTTTCGGTGATTACGGTGATGCCGTGTTTAGAGCTGCTGATGGAGATGATGACTTCTTTTATAGTGGCATTGATGTCCACTTTTGGTTTGTTTTGAGAGAGAAACTGCTCTACTTTCGCGGTTTGTTTGCCCAAAGCTCCACCAGGGTGGAATTTAGCAAAATCCTCTTTTTTGAATTGGTTAAGTTCCATCAGACATACTGCCAGAGCATCGCCCAGAGCCAGCTGAACCGTAGTGGAAGTGGTAGGAGCCAGCTGATTAGGACAGGCTTCTTTGGAAACATGCGTATTCAAGGTGATTTCCGAAAACTCGGCGAGTTTACTTTTCATATTTCCTGTCATCCCAATGAGCGCCGAAGAATATTTCTTTAAAAACGGCAGAAGATTTACGATTTCAGGCGAATTTCCTGAATTGGAGATGCACAGCACCACATCATCTTTCTGAATAACTCCTAAATCCCCATGAATAGCCTCAGCGGCGTGTAGGAATTGTGACGGCGTCCCTGTGGAATTCAGCGTTGCTACTATTTTATTCCCGATGTGGGCGCTCTTTCCGATGCCTACTACAATCAGTTTTCCTTTGGCTTTATGAATGGTATTTACAGCCTTATTAAAGTTTTCATCGATACGATTTTTCAAGGCTTCCAGCTCTTCCATTTCTGCAGAGATGGTATTTTTTGCTATTTGGATTAAATCTATTGAGTTCAATTTGGTAAAATTTTATTACTTTTACATTTCCGTTCAAAAATAATAATTTTTT
>CAUQVP010000079.1:0-8500 GCA_963521545.1 uncultured Flavobacteriaceae bacterium
TTACGGATAATGGCAAATCTTCTGGAGCAGTTTCTTTCATGAAATTATTTGATACCTCAATGGATGTGGTATCACAGGGAGGCGTGAGAAGAGGGGCTTTTGCTGCATATTTAGATATTGACCATGATGATATAGAGGAGTTTTTACAAATCCGAGACATCGGTAACCCTATTCAGAATTTGTTTATGGGTGTCTGCGTGCCAGACTATTGGATGCATGAAATGATAGAGGGCGACACGGACAAGAGAAGAATTTGGGCTAAAGTATTGGAGAGTCGCCAGCAGAAAGGAATGCCGTATATTTTCTTCACGGATAATGTAAATAGAAATAAACCACAAGTTTATAAAGATAAAGGATTGACTATCAATGCTTCTAATCTTTGTTCCGAAATCATGCTGCCTTCTACAGCAGAGGAAAGTTTTATCTGCTGTTTGTCTTCCATGAATTTGGAGCTTTATGATGAATGGAAAGATACGAATGCGGTGAAATTGGCCATATATTTCCTTGATGCTGTTTTATCTGAATTTATTGAGAAAACAGAAGGGAATTATTACCTTTCTGCTGCGAGGAATTTTGCAATTCGCCACCGTGCTTTAGGATTAGGAGTTTTGGGATATCATTCTTATTTACAGCGAAATATGATTCCTTTTGAAAGTATGGAAGCGAAAATGTTTAACGCAAAAGTATTTAAACAAATCCAAGAGCAGTCATTAGCAGCTTCTAAAGAATTAGCGAATATCTACGGAGAGCCAGAATTATTGAAAGGCTATGGAGTCAGAAATGCCACTACTATAGCGATAGCGCCTACGACATCCAGCTCGGCTATTTTAGGGCAGACTTCGCCAGGGATAGAGCCGTTTGCGTCTAATTATTACAAAGCTGGTCTGGCGAAAGGAAATTTCATTAGAAAAAATAAATATTTAGCTAAGTTGTTGGAAGAGAAAGGATTGGATACGGAGGATGTTTGGAGAGATATTATGCTAAACCACGGTTCTGTTCAGCATATGACCCAGCTAACTCAGGAGGAAAAAGATGTGTTTAAGACCTTTAAGGAGATTTCACCTTTGGAAATCGTAACTCAGGCGGCACAGAGACAACAATATATAGACCAAGCGCAATCTTTAAACCTAAATATTCCTTCTTCTATGCCGATAAAAGATGTGAATAAAGTGATAATAGACGCTTGGAAATTAGGAGTAAAAACGCTTTATTATCAGCGTTCGCAGTCTGTTTCTAAGGAATTAGTTGTTAATTTTATGAATTGTTCAAGTTGTGAAGCGTAATGATAAATAAAAGTGTAAGCTTATTTTAGCTTACATTTTTATTTTAAAATCTATCTTTTTTATTTCTTTTAGTTGTTTTTCAGCATTAATAGGGTAGTCTTTAGTTTTATAGCCTTGTTTTTGGTCTTCTATGATTCGTTCTAGTATTTTTCTTATATATTCTTTTAAAGGGATGAATTTATAATCATAGTTCTTATAAAATATTTCTCCTTTTTTATTGACCCAGAGACTATTGTTTGGGCTATTATATTTCTCTTGACCATAGAAGTTTTTTAGTTCATAATAGGGCAGATATTTATTAGGACGATTTACAATTTCGTAATGGTTTATAATTTTTTTGTCAAAAGGATGATTAATTTCTGTTAGGATTTCTAATTGATTGATTTCATCTACTATTTTTTGTTCAATATTGTTATAAACAAAAGGGTAAGGATAGTATTTCCCTTCATATAAATAGTCTTTTGGATTATTAGATTTTTTCAGAGGCTTCACTTTTATTCCTTTTTTATTGATGAGATAAGAGGTTGATTTTTTGGAAATAGGGGCTATAAACCAATGTTCTCCTCCTTTATCAAATTCCCTTTTCCATCCACCTGTATAGACTATTGCATAGCCGTAGTTAAATTGAGTTGCAAAATCCCATTTTGCAGGTAGAACTTTCTTCCCAAACCAATCTACAAATCCCATTTTATTTTTTTCTACATATCGTCTCAGTCCTTCTTCCCAAATATCATTTCCATTATCAAACCACTGTGGATAGTATAGAAATTTTCCATTTCTATCATAGACTTCTCCTGCCTCTATTCGTGGGTTATCTTTATCATATTTTTTATTTTTAAAGGAAGCCCCCCAAAACTCTATTGTAGGTTCATTTATAGGGTTTTCTGTATCATAGATTCTAAATCCCGAAAATTGAGCAGGGATGATGATTTTCCCCTTTTCATTTTTCACACCTACCAAAGTGCTGTCAGAAGTATAAAAATAATATAATTTCTCTTGTGTAAACGCTAATTTCCCGATTAATAGGATGAGAATAAGGATTATTTTTCTCATATTTTAAAACTTTCTAACAAAGGTAATTAATTTTTGCTACTATAATTTAAAAAATTCCGATATTTGGGATTATTTTTAATTTATGCTTAATCAATTATATACCAATCGGAGAACAGGAAACTCGGATAGCACTAGTGCTTCAAGGACTGATTTTCAGCGGGATTTTGACCGAATAATTTTCTCTACTTCTTTCCGAAGACTACAGAATAAAACGCAGGTTTTCCCTCTCCCAGGTAGCGTTTTTGTGCATAACAGGCTTACCCATTCGCTGGAAGTTGCTTCGGTGGGGAGAAGTCTAGGGAGCTTTGCGGGGGAGTTTATCGTGGAGAAATTTGCTCAAGAACTAAACGAGAATTCAAAGAATTTTTATCTGCATAATTTACATAATGTGATAGCGGCGGCGTGTCTCTGCCATGATATAGGAAACCCTGCTTTCGGGCATTCTGGGGAAGATGCCATCGCAAGTTATTTTGAAAAAAATGAAGATTTAAAATCTCTGATGACCGAGAAACAATGGGCAGATTTCATCAATTTTGAAGGAAATGCCAATGCCATCCGTGTGCTTACCCACCAGCAGAGAGGCAAGGACAAAGGCGGGCTTCAGCTGACTTTGGCGACTTTGGCGAGTATTGCTAAATATCCCTGCGAATCCATCGCAAAGGACAGAAAACAGCTTCACAGAAAGAAATTCGGTTTTTTCCAAAGTGAAAAAGAGACTTTCAAAGAAATAGCCAATGCCACGGCTTTTATTACAGAACAGGAAGAACCGCTGGTCTATAAAAGACATCCTTTCGTATGGCTGGTAGAGGCGGCGGATGATATCTGCTACAATATCATAGACATAGAAGATGCCCACAGACTGAAAATTATCTCTTCTTCCGACTGTGAAAACCTCATCTTAGAACTCATCAAAACCACAGATGAAAACATAAAACGAGTAGAGGACAAACTATCCGTGATTTCAGATAAAAACGATAGGATTTCTTACCTCCGTGCAAAGGTTATTAATTCTCTAATCAATGTTTCCATAAGGCTTTACAAGGAAAAAATAGATGATATTCTTACAGGAAATTTAGACCAGTCGCTGCTTTCTATTTTTAAAAAAGAGAATAAAACTTTGCAGGATATAAAGCAGTTTTCCATTGACGAAATTTACAATCACAGAGCGGTAGTAGAGATAGAAAATGCAGGGTATAATGTGATGTATGAGCTTCTCAATCATTTTATTCCATCGGCTATAAAAGAAAATCCTAAGGATTATGACAAAAAAGCCCTTCAATTACTGCCCGAGCAGTTCAGATATGATGGCGAACCTTATGAAAAGATAATGGGCGTTTTGGACTTTGTTTCTGGGATGACGGATAACTACGCTACAGACCTTTACCGAAAAATAAAAGGAATAGATATCGGGATGACCATGTAATTTTTTTACATTTTTTGTAACATTTCGTTAGATATTGATACTAATAAATTGAAATTAAATTTTATAATTATGGGACTACTTATTTTTAGTTTTTTTGCATTTGTTGCTGTATTGTTTTTTATGGCATCATTATTTACTGTGAAGCAGGAGACTGCGGCAATCATAGAGCGTTTGGGAAAATTCCATTCCGTTCGCCACGCGGGGCTTCACCTCAAAATTCCATTTATTGATAATATTACCAAAAGATTAACCCTAAAAATCCAACAGCTTGATGTACTGATAGATACAAAAACCCTTGATAATGTGTTTATTAAGATGAGAGTTTCGGTTCAGTATCAGGTGATTAGAAATCAGGTAAGTGATGCTTACTATAAACTGGAAGACCCTCATAATCAGATAACTTCCTATGTTTTTGATGTGGTAAGAGCCGAAGTTCCAAAACTAAAATTAGATGATGTTTTCGTGAAGAAAGATGATATCGCTATCGCTGTAAAAGCCGAAATTCAGGAGGCAATGCAGAGTTATGGATATGATATTATAAAGGCTTTGGTGACGGATATAGACCCTGATGAGCAGGTAAAACAAGCGATGAACCGAATCAACGCGGCGGAAAGAGAAAAAACAGCTGCTGAATACGAATCTGAAGCAGAAAGAATCCGTATTGTAGCTGTAGCCAAAGCGGAAGCCGAGTCTAAAAAGCTACAAGGGCAGGGGATAGCAGACCAAAGAAGGGAAATCGCGAAAGGTCTGGAAGAATCCGTAAAAATGCTTAACAGTGTGAATATCAATGCACAGGAGGCATCAGCGCTGATAGTAGTTACCCAGCATTATGACACGCTTCATTCTATCGGAGCTAACAACCGTTCTAATTTGGTTCTTCTTCCAAATTCACCAATGGCAGCAAATTCCATGCTGAACGACCTGATAGTTGCCATGAACACAGCACACAAAGTGGAGGAAGCTGATAAAGGACACTACCCGAATCCACCAAAAGAGCATAGACACTAATTTTCCAATTTAAACTAAATAAAACCCGCCTCTTTTCATTGAGAAAAGAGGCGGACTATTTTTGGGTTTTATCTTTCAAATTTCACATTGGGCAGAAGTCTTGGTCTTTGTGGCTCGTTGGCTACTTTCCAAGAAGTTCTGTACATCCATTCAGTCATTTTGTAAAGTTTCTTGAAATCTATGTTTTCTGATTCGTCCTGCGGCTGGTGATACTGGTGGTGCAGCACACTTGTGAAAAATACCGCTGGAATACCAAGCCTTGCGTAAGGCAGGTGGTCGCTTCGGAAATAGAAAAACTCTGGATGCTCTGGTAAATCCCAGTCTTTCAAAAACTTAAATTTAGTGCTTTCTTGGTTGGCTTCTTCCGCCATTCTCACCAAATCATCAGAGTTCTTGTGCGGAGCCTGACCACCGAGAAGAGCGGCTTCGTTGATATCATTTCTTCCAATCATATCGCCGTTCAGCACGGCTACGATGTTTTCTCTCGGAACTACAGGATGCGCAGAATGCCATCTTGACCCTAGGAGTCCTCTTTCCTCAGCGCCATGAATTACAAACAAGATGCTTCGTTTTGCAGGCTGTTTGCTGTATGCTCTTCCCATCGCAAGCAGAGCCACACAGGTGCTGGCATTGTCATCGGCACCGTTGTAGATGGTGTCATTTTTCACAGGGTGGCGGATACCGTCATGGTCCTGATGTCCGCTGAGCAGCACATATTCATTTTTTAGTTTTGGGTCTGTTCCTTCTATCTTTCCGATGATATTTACAGAAGGATATTTATAAGTCTCTGTCTGTAAATTTACCGTAATTTGCGGGTTTCCTTTCAGCCAGTTTTGGTTTTCTTTTTTTACCCAAAAGACAGGGATATCTTCTTTGATGTTTTCATTCAGTCCTTCCACTCCGTAGACACCTCTTTTCATCATTGGTTCTACTTCTATCCAGCTTTTGTCAGAGATTTCATCCGTAATGAAAACGATGCCTTTCGCACCTAATTTTTTAGCCGAATTAAGGTATTTAGCTTTAATGAATCTTGGGTATCTTCTCTCGAAAAGTGTCATTTCCTGCTCGATGCCTTTTTTAGAAACATTGATGGCAACTACTTTTCCTGCAATCTGGGAAGTCAGCTGCTCTGGTTCCATCTCGCCTACGCTGATGATGGGCAGAGAGAAATGAGCATTTACCACATCAGAAACCAAGATATCTTTCCAGATTTTAAGGTTTTTATCACCGATTTTCACTGAACTGAGCGGAGAAATCTGGTGGCGGTACATATCAAAAAACTGGAAATAAGTACCGTTGTCCCCAGCGGGTTTTATTCCCGCTTCTTTCATTTTGTCTGAGAACCACACGGAAACTTTGAGTTCATCGAGGGTTCCTGCTTCTCTTCCCCAGAACTGGTCTGCTGCCATCTGGTACATGTCTGTACGGAGGTCTTTTTCCTTAATAGCCGAAACCAAAGGCTTCTTGTAGCTCTGCGCACCCAGCGAAGGGCAGAGGATTCCCATGAGGAGAGTAAAAACGATTTTTTTCATAGGTTTATAATTTAATTGAATTTTGCCCAAAAGTATCGTTTTATTAGAAAAAATGCAAGTTCCCGCCAGTTTTTATTTGGTTGAAAATAAATTTAATATTTTTGAACAGATTTTAATTTAGTAAATTCATAAAATGAAGATAAAACGAGATGAATCGCATTGTTATGCTGCTGTTATTACCGAAGATGGTCAGTGGCAAAAAGGTGAAGAATACTTCTTAGAAGACTATACTGAAACCCTCATTTACAATGAGCAAGGTAAACTTATAGATGCTTGTTATGGCGAGGAATACCATTTCCTCTTTACCTATGATGCTTATGGTAACTGTGTGAACTCTCGACTCTATGACCCAGAAGATGAAGAACTAACTGACTGTTGGGAGGAAAAACAATACCACTATAACGACCTACAACAAAAGGTAGAATGTATTACTTATGAAAATGGCAAATGGAAAGAAACTGTTACTTTCGAATACGATGCGCACGGCAATAACATAAGTCAGCACTCCCGCACAGCCGATGCCGAATATCTCTTACAACTCCAATATGATACCCAAGGCAGGTGTATAGATCGTTGTGATACAAACATATCTACGGGAAAGGAGATTCTTCACCACTCTATTGAATTTCGTAGTGATACCGAAAAAGTTGATACCAGTCTTTCAGCCAATGGTAAGCCTTTTATGTTTACCATAACTCGTTTTGATGAAAAAGGCAATGTAATTTATATTGCCCATCAGGATATAGGTGACCCCGAACCCTATTCAATAACTGAAACCACTTTTGATAAGCATAACAACGAAATTCTTGAGCGAATTAGCAACAAAGAAGGCGAAGTTTATACTCGCAAATACACCTATCGTTATGATAATCATGGCAATTGGATAGAGAAACGCATCGAATACTCCAAACGCTACACAAACCTTATTGTAGAAAGAACAATAGAATATTACCCTACTATATAAATAATATGAATAAAGAAAACATATTTACCCAAATCCGAACGCTCTTTGGTATAGAGGAGGATTGTGGTTTTACAGAAGCTGAAATGCAGCCGTTTTTCGGCGTGGTGGAGCAAATGCCAGCGTTGTTATATGATTATTACACGACTTTGGGAAAGCATCAGGCTTTGAATCAAACGCAAGATAATTTGATAACTCCCAAATCTAACCTTGCTCTTTTTAACAATCCAGACTATTTTGTTTTTTATACAGAAAATCAAAATTGTTGCTTGTGGGCAATCGCAAAGGAAGATTTAGGCGAAGAAAACCCTAAAGTATATATTAGCTATGACCAAAAAGAATGGCAGGTGGAATGCGATACATTATCTGAATTTTTGCTGGCTATGGCTCACTTGCAGGCGGTATTTGCTTTGCCTTATACTTATGAAGGTTTTAAATTCATTACTTCCGAAGATTTGGCTGCGATAAAATCCCATTTTCCCAAAAAGCCTTTTGCTATACGCCATTGGTTACAAGGGGCGGAGTTCTATGGCGGGGCTACTGACAGCATAGTAGTTTTAGATGGGGGTGAGCAGTTGGTGTATGCATCTTCATCGGAAAGTTCCTTTGAGGCAATGGATGATTTTTTAAAAGATATAGGAGAGGAAATGTAAGATTTGAGAAAAACAGTCATAAAAAGAATTTTAATAAAAAATGAACAGCACAAAATCTATATCATTTTTAGATACTGAGAATGGAGATTTTTCCCTTATAAATGGAGTAGTGATTTCTTCTAAAATTACTTTTTCCTCGCTCAGAGAGCAGTTTCCTAATAATGATATCTGGGATGTGGGGACAGGGTTTTATTGGATTTATTTTGAAAAATGTCCTTTTGAGGGAAAAGAGTTTGATATTTCTATTTGTTTTGAAGGAGAAAAACTCGAAACGATATTTTTTTCTATGAAAGAAAGATATACACCCTGGGAAAACTGGACAGAGGAATATGAACTCCAAACCGAAAAACTGTATAAAAAATGGCTTACAGCACACATAGGGGAAGAGTGGGAGTTTGTCTGGGGAGAGGTAGGAGCCGCTTTTGATAGGAAAGGAGGGAGAACGACTATGTGGGTCAGCTATATTTGATTTGCACAAAATACAAAAAAGATGTAATTTTAGCAAAAAATAAAAACAATGAGTACAAATAACAACTATGAAGTTCCACAGAATTGGGATTTCTTTTTCTGCCGAGTTGAGGGAAAAC
>CAUQVP010000080.1:0-8360 GCA_963521545.1 uncultured Flavobacteriaceae bacterium
AAGGCGTAACCAAGGAAGAATTCATAGAAATCTTGAAAAAAGAATATGATATAGATTGAGAAATCGTGTATTTATCATATAAATCTCCCGTCCTGCCGCAGAGGAAACACGCCTAAAATCTGCCCTTTACTATCGCAGAGGATGCCGATTTTTTCGCGGTCAAGGCTAGATATTTTTTCATCTTTTAGGAATTTGGATATTTTCTTTTTTCCAAACATTCCTTTCGGCTGAAAAATATCTCCTTCTTTGGGTTTCCTCAGCTCAAACGGAGGAAAAACTTTCTCTTTATTGAAAAGCCAAGGTTTAGAATTTTGGATTCTGAAATCCTCTATTTTGTAGAATTTTTCTGTTTCAGAGAAACTGATTTCGCTGGGAAATTCGTTTTCTTTTTCTTCGTTTTTAGGAATGATGATGATGTCTGTGTAATCTATTTTCAGCGAAAAATCTTTGCTGAAAAACACTTTTCCTGTCTCGGCTGAAAATATTTTCTGAATTTCCGTTTCGCTGCCGAATCCGAATTTATTCAGAATTTCAAATTTCATTATATCCTGTGTTTCAGATAGTTTTTCTTTGTTGAAACTCAGATAATTGCCCATTTTTGTTCCGTTTTCAGCGATGAATTCTTCGGCTTTTTGTTTGATGAAATCACTGCTTTGCTGGATTATATTGAGGCTTTTACTAAAATTCTGAATAAAATTAGAATCCGCCTTTACCAGCTCTGGAACGATGAGGTTTCGGATTTTGTTTCTCAGATAATCATTTTTTTTGTTAGAAATATCCTCACGGAAAGGCACCGAATTTTTCTCCGCAAAATCATAGATTTCTTCCTTTGTGAAAGCCAAAAGTGGACGCAGAATTTTGTTTTCGTTTGCAGGGATGCCGCTCAGTCCTTTTAGACCGCTTCCACGCATCAGGTTGATGAAAAAGGTTTCCAGCTGGTCATTCAGATGGTGGGCAGTTGCTATAAAATCAATGCTGTTTTCTTCGCAGATTTGATGAAAAAAATGGTATCTCAGTTCTCTTGCCCAGAGCTGTATAGAGCCGTTTTCAGGCTTGTTGTCCTTTTCTGAAACGGAATAGATAAACAGCGGAATTTCATACTTTTCGCAGTAGTCTTCTACTATTTTTTGGTCTAAATCAGAGTCTTCACCGCGCAGCTTGTAGTTGATATGCGCCGCTGAAATCATAAAGTCCGATTGCTCTGCGCTTCTCTTTCGGAAAAGGTCAAGCATGACCATAGAATCAGCGCCTCCACTCACCGCGAGGAGGATTTTCTTTTGTGTAAAATCTCTGGTGATTTTGTTTATTTCTTCATTAAAAGAATCAAAACTAAGCATAAGACAAAAGTAATAAAAATAACAATAAATAGAGATAAAGTCCGTTATATCAAATAAAATTGTTACCTTTGGGCAACATAATTTAAATATTTTGATGATATGAAATTAATGAAAATGTTTGTCATCGGTACGGTGGCACTTACAGCGACATCTTGTGTTAGTAAAAAACAGTATGATATACTTAACAGCAACTATAAACAAGCAATAGAAAATGTAGCTGAAAGACAGAGAGAAATCCAAGATTTAAAGGCTAAAAATGCAGGTTTGCTTAGCGAAAATAACTTATTAAAAGAGCAAAGTGCATCTCTAAAATCTTCTCTAGATGCATGTTTGTCTAATACAGGTAAATCTTCTTCTAATATTGATAAATTGGTAGGAGAAATCAATGCTTCTAACGCTTATATCAAACAACTTACGAATGCTAAATTTAGAAATGACAGCTTGAATCTGGCTTTGTCTAATAAAATGAAGCGTTCACTAGACAATGTAGCTGATAAAGATGTAGAAGTAAAAGTATTGAAAGGAGTGGTGATGATTTCGCTTTCTGATAAAATGCTTTACAAAACAGGAGATTACAATGTTCTTCCTGCTGCACAAGAAGTGCTAGGAAAAGTAGCAAAAGTAATCAACGACTACGATAAATACTCAGTTCTGATAGAAGGAAATACGGATAATGTGCCGTTAAACTCGTCTAACTTACCAAGAGACAACTGGGATTTATCAGCTCTTAGAGCGACAGCGATAGCGAAAATTCTACAAACTAAATTTGGGGTAAATCCATCTAGAATAACAGCTGGTGGTAGAAGTGAATACAACCCTAAATCTACTAATATGAGTGTTTCTGGTAGAGCAGAAAACAGAAGAACGGAGATTATCATCATGCCGAAGCTGGAAGAATTTATGCAGCTTATGGATGTAGCTCCTGTGAAAAAATAGTAAAATTAAAATTCAGAAAAACCTTAGAAATCTCTAAGGTTTTTTTATTTTTGACACATAAATCATCAGAGGAATGAGTTTTTTTAGTGAATTGAGTCCAGAAATGGATGATTATTTGGAGAAATACTGCTCTCAGGAACCAGAAATTTTGGCAAGATTGAGAGAGGAAACCTATCGTGTAACAGAGCAGCCGCATATGATTTCAGGGAAACAGCAGGGGCGTTTTCTGGCGATTATTTCTAAACTTTTGTCACCTAAAAATATTTTAGAAATAGGGACTTTCACAGGCTATGCCACGCTTTGTCTGGCTGAGGGACTGGCTGAGAATGGAAAAATAACGACGCTGGACATCAATGAAGAATTGTCCTATTTGCCGAAGAAATATTTTGCGGAAAGTGATTTTGCCGAGAAAATAAATTTTTGTCTTCAAGATGGAAGGGAATTTCTCCAAAACACGGATGAAATGTATGATTTGGTTTTCATAGACGGGAACAAGGCGGCGTATGTAGATTACCTCAATCTGATAAAACCTAGACTCAGAAGCGGCGGAGTGGTGCTGTTTGATAATGTTCTTTGGTATGGTAAAGTTTTAGAGGAAAATCCAAAGAGCAAAATGACAAAAAAAATAAAAGAACTAAACGAAATAGTCTCCAAAGATGATGATTTTGAAAATCTTATACTACCTTTGCGAGATGGAATAAATCTCATCAGAAAGAAATAATATTTCAGAAGGTGGATTTAGCGATAAATAAAAAATTATGATAGTGAAAGCCATTGCCAGTGTGTCAGTAGTTCCTGTGAGGGCGGAAAACTCAGACAGAGCTGAAATCGTGACTCAGCTTTTGTTTGGCGAGAGTTGTGATATTTTAGAAGTGGATAAAAACTGGACGAAGATAAAAATTCATTTTGATGGATACGAAGGCTGGGTGGATACCAAGCAGGTTTCACCGATTTCTGATGCAGATTTTACCAAAAGAAAAACAAAAACTGTCACAGAGAGTTTTATAAATTATCAGCATAATGGAGAAAAAATGCTCCTTTCCATTGGTTCTGAAATAGAGTCTGATAGTCAAAAAGATACAGAAAACAACTTTGATACAGAAAACCTAAAAAAAACAGCCTTAGAATTCCTGAATGTTCCTTATCTGTGGGGTGGGAGAAGTTTTTTTGGGATAGACTGCAGTGGTTTTACCCAGATTGTTTATAAAGTGAATGGTATCCAGCTTCCGCGTGATGCGTATCAGCAGGCTGAGGTGGGAGAGGTTTTGAATTTTATCGAAGAGGCTGAAATCGGTGATTTGGCGTTTTTTGAGAATGAAGAAGGCAGAATCATCCATGTGGGAATCATGCTGGAAAATCAGAAAATCATCCACGCCCACGGAAAAGTGCGAATAGATGATCTGGACTGCATAGGGATTTTTAACAAAGACCAAAATAAACACACACACAAACTGAGATTTGTGAAAAGAATTTGCCCAAACCCATAAGAAATGATTTTTTATAACCTTTTTATTTGTTTGCTTTCTTTTGGATTAAAAGTTTTTTCGTGGTTTAATGAAAAAGCCAAAAAAGGAGTGGATGGACGAAAAGAAAGCCTGAAAATAGTTCAGGAAAAGCTGAAAAATCAGAAAGTGATATGGATGCACTCGGCAAGTCTCGGCGAGTATGAGCAGGGGCTTCCTGTTTTAGAAAAACTAAAAAACGAATACCCAGACTATAAAATTTTAGTAACCTTTTTTTCTCCATCTGGCTACGAAAATGTAGTCAAAAAACAGCATATTGCCGATGCAGTATGCTATCTTCCGTTTGATAAAAAATCTACAATACAGGAGTTTATTTCCCGGTTTGACACCAAAATTTTCTTTACCATAAAATATGATTTTTGGTATCATCTTCTTCGTGAACTGCACAGAAAGGGAACGAAGATTTTTGTGGTTTCAGTATTGTTTTATGAAAAGCAAATTTTTTTCAAACCTTATGGGAAGTGGTTCGCAAACGAGCTGAAAAAAAATGTAGATTGGTTTTTTCATCAGACGCTACGCTCAGAGCAGCTTGCCAAAAATATAGGTTTTGTGCAGTCTTCTATTTCTGGAGATACCCGTTTTGACCGAGTAAAACAGATTCAAAATCGGGATAATTTTGTGGAATTTATCCAAGAATTCAAAGGAGATAAGCCACTTGTGGTTTTTGGAAGTTCTTGGAAATCGGAAGAAAAAATAGCTGATGAAATCGCCGATAAAATAGATGCCAAAATCATCATCGCACCGCATGATATTAAGCGGAATATTGAGTTTCAGAACGAGAAACAAATTTTGAAATATTCTGAATGGAAAACCAAAAACGCACAAGAAAAATCAGCCAAAATCCTGATAATAGACTGCATAGGACTTCTTTCTAAAATTTATTCCTACGCTGATTTGGCGGTTGTGGGAGGTGGTTTTCATGACAAGGGGCTGCATAATATTTTAGAGGCGGCTACTTTCGGTGTGCCCGTGATATTTGGGAATCATTACAAAAAAAATCCAGAAGCGGATAACCTCATCAGAGCCAATGGAGGAAAATCTTTTGAAAATGAAAAAGAGGCTTCGGATTTTATTGTGCAACTGCTGAAAGATAAAACTCGCCTGCAAGAAATGTCTGAAAAAGCAAGAGATTTTGTAAATTCTCAACCTAATGCGACTGAAATTATTTTACAGAAAATCAGGTCATATATATGATATTATAATTTTTTTTGTAACTTTGATATCTGTTTAACCAAATAAAGTAAGAAAAACAATGAATAACAAAGGGTGTTTTGGAATAGGATTAGTGGGACTTATCATCATCATTGTGCTTGTTGCAGTGGTAGGATTTTGGGGAGTAGGAAAGTACAATGGTCTAGTCCAAGAGAATAATAATGTTCTCAATAAATGGTCTAATGTAGAGACAGTTTATCAAAAAAGAGCGAACCTAATTCCAAATCTACAAAATACAGTAAAATCTTATGCGAAATTCGAGCAGGAAACTTTGACTAAAGTAGTAGAGGCAAGGTCTAAAGCTACCCAAATTACTATAGACCCTACCAATATGACGGAAGAAGATATGGCGAAGTTCCAGAAAGCACAAGGGGAGCTGAGCAGTTCATTGGGTAGATTGATGATGGTAGCAGAGCAGTATCCAGAGCTAAAAGCTGACCAGCAGTATATCAACTTCCAAAGAGAATATATTGCCATAGAGAACAGCATTAGAACGGAAACAGTTTATTATAATGACGCTGTGACAGCATTTAATAATAAAGTAGAAACTTTCCCTACAAGTCTGATAGTTGCGATGTTTTCTAAATTTAAAGCAAAACCATATTTCAAAGCTGACGAAGGAGCTTCTAAAGCACCAGAGGTATTTAAAGACTAAAAAAAGATGAATCATCTCTCAGACACTGATGTTTCGGCTTTGGTGGAAGCTATAAAAACTGCGGAGAACCACTCCACAGGAGAGATTCGTGTGCATATAGATTCTTCCACAGAGCAGGAGAATGAGCGTGTGGCATGGGAGGTTTTTGAGAAATTGCAGATGCATGAAACCAAGGATAGAAATGCTGTCCTTTTTCATGTTAATTTTGCTCAAAAATATTTGAGTATCATAGGAGACAAAGGTATCCATGAGAAAGTATGCCAGAGTTTTTGGGATAAAATACATGCCGAGATGGTGGTGGATTTTGCGAAAGGTGACTATCTGCAAGGATTGAAAAATGGAATTTTAGCAACAGGAGTAGAACTGAAAAAGTATTTTCCTGTCGGAGAGGAAAACCCAAATGAATTACCAGATGATATTACATTTTCTTAAAGGTTTCATATGGGTTTTGTTGTTTAGTGTAGGTAGCAGTCTTTCGGCTCAGTATGCTATTCCTGAAAAACCGAAAGTACTCTATCCTGTGTATGATGAGGCAGGGCTTCTTTCTTCGGAGGAAAAGGAGCTGCTGAATCAGAAGCTGATAAAATTTGAGGATAGCACATCTACGGAAATAGAGGTGGTTATCATTCCTTCCACGAAGGGGGAGGATATTAACTTTCTCGCGACTAGATTCGGGCAGACTTGGGGGATTGGAAAAAAAGGAGTGGACAATGGGGTCGTTTTTCTGATTGCTACCAAAGACAGACAAATTTCCATACAGCAGGGAAGAGCTGTGGAAAAATACCTGACAGCCTCTGTTGCTGGGCAGATTATAGATTATCTTATCATTCCCAAGTTCAAACAAGGGAAATGGTATGAAGGAATAGATGAAGGGGTAAACGCCCTGATGGAAGCTACACAGGGGAAATTTAAACCGCAGAAAAAGAAAAAAGAAGAAGGAGATTTTGCAATGGTGGCTGTTTTGATTTTTGTTGCTTTTATCATAATAATGATAATTTTAATCAAATATGGCAACAAAGGCGGCGGTGGACGAGGCGGTGGATATAATAGTTTTGATGATGTTATTATTTCCCGCAGGGGGCCAAGCAGTTTTCCTGGAACATTCTGGGGCTTCCCGTCTTCTGGTGGGGGAAGTTCTGGTGGTGGCTTCGGCGGTTTTGGTGGCGGTGGTACATTCGGTGGCGGTGGAGCCAGTGGAGGATGGTAAAAAGTTATATTGAGATTAAAAATGAGTTAATTTATTGAAGGAGGTTTGTTTTATGCTGAAATAAAATTTTAATAACCAATGAAAGAAAAAGTAGGAAACAAATTAGACATATTCAACATTGTAAAAGAAAGAAAAAGGAATGAAATTCTGGAATGTATGAAAAGACAGAAAAAAGTTCCTTTGAAGGTTAAAGAAAACATAGAGCATAAAATAGTTATAGAAATAGATGATGATAAATCTAAATACTATATAAAACAAACCAACCTTCGGAAAGAAAAACTAAAAAAACTACGCCCATATCTTTTAGGTTTTGTATTTTTGGTGATGGCAGGAGCGATAGGGTTTTTATCCCAGCAGTATCTGGAATTTCAGTATTATCTTTCCAAAAATGAGGAACTAGTAACACTTAGTAAAAAATATCTTGCAGAGCAGAAACAAAAAGCAGAGGAGCTGAAAGAACTACAAAATTTAACTTTAGATAATATAAATAATCTTCCTGAGGAAAGAAAAAACCTGATGCTGAACATCATCCCAAGTGGAAATCCTCTACTGAGGGAACTGGAAGTGACAAGTAATTTCGGAAATAGAACACATCCTATAAGTGGAGGGGTAAAACATCACAATGGAGTGGATTTGAGACTGGATACAGGAGATGATGTCATCGCACCAGCCATGGGGAAAATTGCTTTTGCAGGAGAAAAAGGAGGTTATGGAAATACAGTTATCATAGAGCATGCATTTGGTTTTAAGACCCTTTATGCTCATTTGGATAGGATTTATGTAACGGTGGGTGAAATTGTAGGAAAAGGAAAAGTGATAGCCGCGGGTGGGAACTCGGGTAATTCCACAGGGCCGCATCTTCATTATGAAGTTTTATATGATAATGTGCATGTGGAACCAGAAAATTTTATAAATTGGGACAAGAGTAATTTTAGTATAGTGTTTAACAATGAAAAAAATGTACAATGGGAATCTTTTCTAACAATAATGGGAAAAAATCAAACGAAATGAGTGTGAATGTATCATCAAAAGGAGTAAATGTAATCGCTCCAGAAACCCACTTCAAAGGAGTGATAGAAACTAGTGCTATGACGCAGATAGAAGGCTTCTTCGAAGGAGATGTGAAATGTGAAAACACCCTGCACATAGGTAAGACAGGGAAAGTTAATGGAAATATTGTAGCAGATTCTATCTTCATCGATGGAGAAATCAAAGGAGATATCTCTGCGGATAGAGTAGAGATTGGCGAAAATGGACGAGTGTATGCTAACATCATTTCGGCTTCTTTTGTTATCCATGAAGGAGCGAGATTCGAAGGGAACAAAAAGATGAAAATAGAGGAAAACACCTATAGTAGTCTTTCCACTTCTGATGATGAGTAATCGTCTTTAAAAATTAAAACAAAAAAAGCAGTCTGTGAATGACTGCTTTTATATTTAATCTTCTCCTTTCATTTTTTCGGCGTTTTCTGCCATGATTAGAGCTTCTAG
>CAUQVP010000081.1:0-8158 GCA_963521545.1 uncultured Flavobacteriaceae bacterium
GGTCGCACTTTTTCGCCTGTTTCAGGGCAGGAGGTAAGGAAAGACAGCGTTTCTGATGTGATAGATTTTATCCAGAAAAACGAAGGGAAAACCTACACGCTCCGTTCGCCATTGCATTATGAAACAGATACCTTTAAAAATACACTGAACACCCTGAAACTTTCAGGATTTACCCGCTTGAAAATCAATGGAAATACGGCGAGTATAGAGGATTTGGAAGCGTTTAATTTCGTTCCTGAAAAAGGGATGGACATTCATCTCATCATAGACCGATTTTTGTATGAAGATGATGAAAGTTTCCTCCAAAGGCTGGCAGATTCTATCCAAATTGCATTCTACGAAGGGCGAGGCTATTGTTCCTTGAAAGATGCTGATACAGAAAAGGTTACTAATTTTTCTAATAAATTCGAACTAGACGGAATAGAGTTTTTAGAACCGAATATTCATTTTTTCAGTTTTAATAATCCATACGGAGCTTGTCCTTCTTGTGAGGGCTATGGCAAGGTCATCGGCATCGATGAGGATTTAGTAATTTCGAATAAAAATTTATCCATTTTTGAGGATGCAGTTGCCTGCTGGAAAGGCGATACCATGAAAGAATGGAAAGCGATGTTTATAAAAAAAGCAAAAGATTTTCCTGTTCATAAGCCTTATTTTCAGCTGGATAAAGAACAAAAAAAACTCCTTTGGCAGGGAAATGGCGATGCAGATTTTCCTTGTATCAATCATTTTTTCCAAATGCTGGAGGACAATCTCTATAAAATCCAATACCGAGTGATGCTTTCCCGTTATCGTGGGAAAACCACCTGCCCAGTCTGTGAAGGGCTGAGGCTGAGAGAGGAGGCATCTTGGGTAAAAATAGATGGGCACAGCATTCAGACTTTGGTGGATTTGCCACTGGATGAGCTTTTACCACTGGTCAAAAACCTTAAACTAACTCCACATGAGCAGGAAATCGCAAAGAGACTTCTCTACGAAATCACTACGCGATTAGAGTTTTTGCTGAAAGTGGGACTCGGATATTTGACCTTGAATAGAACTTCTAATACGCTTTCTGGTGGAGAAAGCCAGAGGATTAACCTCGCTACCAGTCTCGGAAGCTCGTTGGTTGGTTCCATCTACATACTAGATGAGCCAAGCATTGGTCTGCACTCTCGCGATACAGAAAATCTGATAGAAGTCCTTAAAAACCTTCGTGATTTAGGAAATACAGTGATTGTCGTAGAGCATGATGAGGATATCATGAGGGCGGCGGATTTCATCATAGATATTGGCCCTGAGGCAGGTTTCTTAGGAGGAGAGCTGGTTTTTGCAGGAAATTTTGAAGAGTTAAAAAAATCCGATACGCTTACAGCCCAGTATCTTACAGGAAAATTAGAAATAAAAATTCCTGAAAAGCGCAGAAAATCAAAGGAGTTTATCAAAATCAAAGGCGCTAGGCAAAATAACTTGAAAAACATAGATTTGGACATTCCGCTGGAGAGTTTTGTGGTAATATCAGGCGTTTCTGGAAGTGGGAAATCTACCCTTATGAAGGAGGTTTTGGCGAATGAAATACAGATTCAGCTCGGAATGGGCGGTAAAAAGGGAGATTATGACAGCGTGGAGTTTCCTTCTTCTTTGGTTAAAAATATAGAACTCATAGACCAAAACTCAATCGGAAAATCCTCTCGTTCCAATCCTGTTACTTATCTCAAAGCCTATGATGATATTCGTGATTTGTTCGCAAAACAAAAGGCTGCTGCCATACAAGGGCTGAAGCCAAAGCATTTCTCGTTCAATGTAGATGGCGGAAGATGTGATGAATGCAAGGGAGAAGGAGTAATTACCGTGTCCATGCAGTTTATGGCGGATATAGAGCTGGTGTGCGAGCATTGTAAGGGAAGTCGCTTTAAATCAGAGGTTTTAGAAGTGAAATACCATGAAAAAAACATTTCTGATATTCTTCATCTCACTGTAGATGATGCTGTCCAGTTTTTTACCGAAAGCGGTGATAAGAAAATAGTAACCAAGCTAAAACCCTTGCAGGATGTAGGTTTGGGATACCTTCAGCTGGGACAAAGTTCATCCACGCTGTCAGGCGGAGAAGCGCAGAGGATAAAACTAGCTTCCTTCTTGGTAAAAGGCGTAACCACGGAGAAAACTTTATTTATATTTGATGAGCCGTCTACAGGGCTTCATTTCCATGATATTAGCAAGCTTATGGTTTCCTTGCAGTCGCTTATTGACCTTGGGCATTCTGTCATCGTGATAGAGCATCAGCCTGATATCATAAAATGTGCAGACTGGATAATAGATGTAGGGCCAGAGGCAGGGAAGCACGGCGGCGAGATTGTTTTTGCTGGAACGCCAGAGGATTTAGCGAAAAACAAAAAATCTCAAACCGCAAGATTTATTAAGAAAAAATTATAAAAGTGAATTTAGTCTAATATTTTCACGGCTTTTTTGTCTTCGCCGATGGCTACGAGGCTGAATTCTCCAAGGACGCACAGCTCTCGGCGCTCGGCGTACATCTCTTCGGAGAAGACCTCCACGCTTACTTTTAGGCTGGTGTTTCCTATGGATTTTATCTTCCCGATGAACTCCACCAGTGAACTTTCTGGCACAGGTTTTCGGAATTCTGTATGGTCGCAGGCTTTTATTACAAAGGCTTTTCGCGCAAATCTCGTTGCGGTGATGAATGCCGTCTCTACCATCTGCTCCATGATAGCGCCGCCGAACATGGTCTCGTGGTGATTGGCTATTTTTGGGAAAACCACTTTGAAAATTCTGGTTTCTGCATTCTGTATTTTTTCTTCTAAATTCATTTTTTAGTGGTGATTTTTATGGTTTTTAATGTTTATTCCTTTTTTTCAAAAGGAGATTCGCCGTAGGAATGCGACAAAGGATTGAAATCATATGGGTCTATTTCTTCCATTAGCAGGGGTCTCATGTCTTTTACTTTCTTTTTAGAAGTTTCTTTCTTTCCGTTTTCATCCGTGTAAGTGAAATGGTGCATTTTGGTGGAAAAATTGGTGCTGGTGATTGATTCCTCGTGGGTTGCCCTGTGGAGGGAAGAACTTTCGTGGCCTATCAACTCAAATCGGTTGTTCTGGTAGCGGAAAACATAGGTGTCATTGCTTATCCACCAGCTGCCCGCGCTGTAGAAGAAGTAAAACTTGAACCAAATCGTGCCGTTTTTTTTGATTTCCATGTCCAGAAAAGGCTCATCTAATGAAGAGTTTTGGTCTCCATTGATGATGAATTTATTATTTTGAAGCGCCAAATGGTATCCACCGCCCTTTTTCCCAAAGGCGATGCCCAGAATTCTGTAGGAATATTCTTTATTCATGAAATCATCAGGGATTTTGTATTTTTCTTTGCTCTCCAGTATGAAAACATAATCCGTGATGCCGTCCTTGTTGATATCGCCATTTACACTGCCCATCAGCTTCCAGCCTTTTGGGATAAACTGGTCTAAATTGGCAGCTTCCTTTTTCAGTTTAGGATAAACTTGCGCTGAAATCAGCCCTGAAATGAATAAAACCAATGATAATAATAGTCTTTTTTTCATATTTAAAATAAACCAAATTTATTGTTTCATTTCTTTTGCCAAGAATTTTCCTGTTATGGACTTCTTGTTTTTAATGATTTGTTCGGGTGTTCCTTCGGCTATGATTTGTCCGCCTTTTTTACCGCCTTCTGGGCCGATGTCTATGATGTGGTCAGCGAGTTTTATCACATCCAGATTGTGCTCTATGATGATGAACGAGTTTCCTAAATCTACCAGCCTGTTGATAGCGTCCATCAGTATCTTTACATCCTCAAAATGAAGCCCTGTGGTAGGTTCATCCAAGATGTAGAGCGTGTTTCCTGTCTGCTTTTTGGAGAGTTCTGTGGCGAGTTTTATTCTCTGCGCTTCTCCACCTGAGAGCGTGGTAGACTGCTGTCCCAGCGAGATATATCCCAGCCCGACTTCCTGTAAGGTTTTCACTTTGTTGTAGATTTTTGGGATAGGCTGGAAGAATTCCACCGCCTCATCTATGGTCATCTCCAAGACATCAGAAATAGACTTGCCTTTGTATCTTACTTCCAGAGTTTCCCTATTAAAACGCTTTCCATTGCAGGTTTCGCAGTGGACATACACATCAGGGAGGAAATTCATTTCTATGACTTTCAGTCCGCCGCCTTGGCAGGTTTCGCATCTTCCTCCTTTTACATTAAAGGAAAATCTTCCTGGTTTGTAGCCTCGTATTTTCGCCTCTGGAAGCTCGGAAAAGAGCGTTCTGATATCTCCGAAAACACCTGTATAAGTGGCAGGGTTGGAGCGTGGCGTTCTTCCGATAGGTGTCTGGTCTACATCTACTATTTTGTCAATGTTTTCCAGCCCTTCTATCGATTTATAGGGTAGAGGTTCCTGCACGGCACGATAGAAATGCTTGTTGAGAATAGGGTAGAGCGTTCCATTGATAAGGGAGGATTTCCCACTTCCAGAGATACCCGTAACGACCACTAATTTGCCCAAAGGAATTTCCAGATTTACATTTTTTAGGTTGTTTCCTGTGGCGCCTTTTAGTAGTAGCGAATTTCCATTGCCGTGTCTTCGCTCTTTTGGGATTTCTATTTTTCTTTTTCCTGTGATATAGTCAGCGGTAATGGTGTCAGCCTTTAATAAATCCTTTGGTTTTCCCTGCCAAAGGACTTCACCGCCGTGTTTTCCTGCTCTAGGGCCGATGTCTAAAACTTCATCCGCTTCTAAAATCATATCTTTGTCATGCTCCACCACTAAAACCGAATTTCCGATATCGCGGAGGTTTTTTAGTGAGTTAATGAGCCTTTCATTGTCTCGCTGATGAAGTCCGATGCTCGGTTCATCCAAGATATAAAGCACATTTACCAGCTGGGAGCCTATCTGTGTAGCCAGACGGATTCGCTGGGATTCGCCGCCAGAGAGGGTTTTGGAGCTTCTGCTGAGGCTAAGGTATTCCAAGCCGACATCTAGTAAAAACTGCAGTCTGGATTTTATTTCTTTTAGGATTTCGTAGGCGATGATTTTATTTTTGTCGGAGAAAGTATTTTCCACCGCATTCAGCCAGTCCATTAGGTCAGAAAGACTCAATGCTGCCACTTCGGCAATGTTTTTGCCATCGATTTTAAAACTTAGGCTTGATGCCTGAAGCCTTGCGCCGTTGCACTCTGGGCAGATTTGTTCCACCGTAAAATCGCGTTCTATTTGGGTAGCTCCGTAGTTTTCTTTGTCTTCGATGATTTGCTCCAAATGGGAAATCAATCCGTCAAATTCTATTTTTATCTTTTTGCTGATTCCAGCGTGTTTCAGTTCGCGGGTTTCTTGCAGGTGAATGCCGTTGTAGATGTAGTCCAGCGCCTCTGGAGAGATTTTCTCAAAAGGCGTGTCCAGACTCTGTCCGTAAAGCTCTAAAATACTGCTAATTTGAGCCAAAACCCATTTGCTGAATTTATAAGTTTCCAAAGGTCTTAAAGCACCTGCAGAGATGGATAGTTTTGGGTTTTCTACAAAGAAATCGGTATTGATTTTTTTAATCATTCCAAGTCCCTTGCAGTGCGGACAACTTCCCTTCGGAGAATTGAAAGAAAAAGTATTGGGTTCTGGCTGAGCGAGGGAAAGCCCTGTGTCTTCATCCATTAGGTTTTTAGAGAAATATTCTATCTCATCTGAACCGAATTTCTGTATTCCGATGACACCTTCGCCCATGTCTAAAGCCGTTCGGAGGGATTTCTCCATACGGGATTCGGTGGCGCTTTCGCCGATAATCCAGCGGTCTATAACGATGTCTATATCGTGGTTTTTGTATCGGTCAAGTTTTAAATCGTATTCAATGTCTTGTAGCTGTCCATCAATCCGAGCTTGGCTATAGCCTTTCTTTGCCATCTGCACGAAAAGTTCGTGGTAGTGCCCTTTTCTTGCACGGATTACAGGAGCAGTGAGCAGGACTTTTTCATCTTTGTAGTTGGATTTTATCGCTTCTAAAATCTGCTCTTCCGTGTAGCTGACCAGCTTTCTGCCAGTGGTGAGCGAGTAGGCATCTGAAACCCGCGCAAAGAGCAGCCGCAGGAAGTCGTAAAGCTCTGTAACAGTGCCTACTGTGGAGCGTGGATTTTTGTTGGTCGTTTTCTGCTCGATAGCGATGACAGGGGAGAGCCCTTCTATCTTGTCCACATCAGGGCGCTCCAGACCACCCAAAAACTGGCGGGCATAGGCAGAAAAAGTCTCAATGTAGCGGCGCTGTCCTTCGGCGAAGATGGTATCAAACGCGAGGGAAGATTTTCCGCTTCCAGAAAGCCCAGTGATGACTACCAGCTGGTTTCGGGGGATTTTGACATCGATGTTTTTCAGGTTGTGTTCGCGTGCTCCGTAGATTTCTATATATTCGTTTTGCTCCTTTTTCGGCTTTGACATTCTTATTAGATTTAATAATCCCACAAATTTACAACAAAATTATGCTACTCTGCGCCGAAAATTTAATTATCTTTGGTGGTGATGATTTAACAAAAATGATAAAAAACAAAAAAGTATTTTATATAATAGGTGCTGTATTACTGGGTTTTTACGCTGGGGAAGATGAGAAAATATTAAACTTTCCCTTTCGTGTAAATGTTATGTTGTATGCTGGTTCGCTGATTATTACTTTGGGATATTTCCATTTTTCTAATAGGAAAAAAGCAGGGTATAGTTTTGTAATGGAGTTCTTAAGTTCATTAGTAATAGCTTTTGCTTTATTTTTAATGATAAGAATAGGTTTTCTGTTTTATATTAAAAAGGCTGCCGATAGAGATGTGTCTATAATGAGATGTCCCGTCTATAACTTTGTATCAGGGCGAAGAAACTCGGTTTATTTTTACTTTCATAATCAGCGGTATAGTTTGGGATATAGAAATAACCAGCAGTTAGATAGGGAAGATATAATAAAGAATTATGAGGTAGAATTGGAATATAGCCGTTCCGTTTTAGATACTTATGTTATTCGGCGATATAGGATAACTCCTAAAAAGTGAGGGGCTTTCTGTGATAATGAAATCTGCATAGTTACGGAAACTTTCTTCGAGGCTTACGGAAAATTTGCGCGAGGCTTACGGAAATTTTTTTCAAGGCTTACGCAGAAAAACTTGGAGGCTTACGGAGTGAAATTTCCATAAGGAGGGAAATTTTACTACCTTTGGAAAGAAAAAAAAATAAGATATGCAAAAGATAAAAAATAGTAAAGTAAGTGTGTTTATAAAAGTTCTTCTTTTATTTGTGGTTTTGTATGGATGTTCGGCGCAGAGTAAAAGAACTTCAAAAAATAATTTAGCCTTTGAATTGTGTGCAATGTATGGTCTTGACCAAGGGATTCGTAATTATGATATTAAGTTTAATAGGAGTGAAATCATGCCTAAAATAGATTCGGCTAATTTTTATCGCCTTATTACTATTATCAAAGAAAATGGATATCCTAACCCTAAAAATGTCGGGAAAAGAAATTTGAAAGACCAAGAGTGTGTTCAGGCAGCGGCTGTTGCTATTCTTCTTCATAATCCACACCGAGTGGTTAAAGAAGATGAGGTTAGGAATCTTCTTCTTCAAGAAGTAGAAAAAGGAAATATGAAAAGAGAGTTTTTGGCTGCAGTTCTTGATAAATACTATTGGGTTAAAAAAGGAAATAATAGAAGGGTTTATTATGGGTCTAAATTTGGGAAACCCTGTATAAAAGACAGAGCAAAAAGTGATTCATTGAGAAAGGCTATTTCCCTGCCTCCTTTGAAAACAGAAGATTTTAAAAACTGCGAAGAATGATGAAAAATAATTGGGTTCGGCTATGTATGTCATCGGTTTTTGCGATAATATTATATATTATCTTGCAGGAACTGGTTTTGAGTTTTTTAAATAGCTATTTCCCAGCGAGAAGGGATATTGCTTTTGGGATAGCAGTATATTATAATAAATTTGTTTTCAGCATTGTTTTGGTTTTATCGGCTTTTATTTGGTTGATGATTGGAAATAAGGCGATTAGGATGCTGTTTTTGTCCTTAATATTTCTGATATATTTTATGTTTTGGTGGTATCCATCAATATTAGTGTATCCTTATAGAATATCGTTATTATTAGGATGTTCAATGTTTTTTTATATTGGTTTTCATCTGTATATTTGGTATTCATTGA
>CAUQVP010000082.1:0-8038 GCA_963521545.1 uncultured Flavobacteriaceae bacterium
GCGAGAAACTTGCTGAGATTTACAGAATATTTGACGGTTTAGAATACAGCATCACAACTAAAGAAAGCAGTAATGGCAAATACATAAGCTGTAGTATTTCCTGCTTCGTTTTGGATGCAGACCATGTAATCCGACTTTACAAAGAAGTGGCAAAAATAGATGGCGTTATCATGCTGTAAATCCTCATAAAAACCCATTGTTTAGAACCAAGTTATTTATTACCTTTGTTTAAAAATAAAAAATAATGGAAAATCTAAACAATGAAAATCAAGAAAATCAAGAGCAGAAAAACGATGAGATAAAAATCTCTAAAAGGTCTCTGTATATCGCTTTTTCTATCATAGGAGCATTGATTTTGGGAGTGAGTGGCTATTTTGTTTTCTTTGGTAAAAACAAGGATGCAGAAAAAGTGGTTCCTCAGAATGATTCAGCCCTAGTGCATAAAGATTCAGCAAAAGTAGTCAAAAAAGACTCATTATCAGATGAGTATGATGGGGAATATGACCCGTATACTTTGTATAAAGTAATCAGTAATACTCTTACCCTGCCAAATGGTCAAAAACTGAATTTTGGTGATGAGGTGTATTTGGATGAGGAAAAATCCTCTTCTGGAAACAGCATTATCTATCTGAACAATCCGCATAAAGTGCCTAGTACCAAGCAGTATCCTATTTCGGTAGATGATGAGGTTTTGATAGATTCTTATAGCTTTACGGAGTTCAAAAATAGTTTTTCGCTTCCTCCGTTTTCCTCACTTCCTCCAGGGGTGAAAAAAGTGATTTTGGAGGCTGATGGCTATCATGATGGTAGAACTTATAATGTTACTCAGAATGCAGACCGTGCCAAATCTACGCTTAACACAGGGGATTTTGATGGGGATGGTGTAAAGGATTATGCTGTAATTTTGGATGATAATGAGGGGCAAGTAAGTAGATTGGTTATCATTAGCATAAATAAAGTCACTAAAAAACCATATGTGAGTTTCGCAGAGAATTATAATGACAAGCTGAAACTAAAATCCTTTTCTAAAGGAGCATCTATCTATATGAATAGTTCTTCTTTCATAAAAGCTCCTCGTGATGGGGTTCTTATCAGCAATGAAGTAGGAGGTTTGGTTGTAATCTATGATACTAATGCTCAGAAATATAAAACCTATGAGCAGCAGCCAATAGCCACAGCAGATTCAGACTATGTAGAAGAGTAATTTTTACAGATTTAATATTAAAATAAACAGCTAACCTCCAAAAAATGGAGGTTAGTTTTTTTATTGTGTTTTATGTTTTTTAATTAGAATTGTAAGTAAATAGGCATTACTTGTTCCGCAGATTTGAAATATCCATAAAGAATCAAAAACAGGAAGAAAACCAAAATATAGACCACCATAGGAATGGTTTTGGTTCTTGCGATTACTTTATCAGCCAGATTATCAGGGATTAAGTGAAGAACCATTGCTGCTAAAATCATCCATACCACGCCTTTGTAATTGTCATAAAAAGGACCAAATACGCTGATATCAAAGTTGTTAAAGATTTGATAAATCATCGTTTTAGCGATTTCTAAATCTTCAGCTTTAAAGAAAACCCAAGCAAAACAAACAAAATGGAAAGTCAAAATACCAGATATGATTTTGTAAATTCGGCTTTGGTTAAGGGAGGATAAACTTTTGTCAGTCAGCAGCATCCATATTTTATGAATCCCAAGTCCCACACCGTGGATGGCGCCCCAGATGATGAAATTCCAGCTGGCTCCGTGCCAAAATCCTCCCAAAAGCATGGTAGTCAATAGGTTGAAGTTAGCCGCTATTCCGCTAGTTTTTCTTGTGATTAAGGCTGGAATTATAAAAATTAATAATAAAACTGCAGAAACCAATGCTGCCCAAAGATTGGATAAGTGGAACAGTTCTACTCCCATGATGAAAGAACCCACTAGGAATCCTCCCACAAAAATGAAAGAAGCCACCGAGAAATTTCTGTTTCCTCCTAATGGAATGTAAAGATAGTCTTTCAGCCATGTAGATAGAGAAATATGCCATCTTCTCCAGAATTCTGTGATGTTTATACTTTGGTATGGCGACATGAAGTTAGGAGGGATTTTGAAGCCAAGCCAAAGCGCGATACCTATCGCAATCTCGCTATAACCACTAAAATCACAATAAATCACCATCGCATAGCCATAGACCGCCATCAGGTTTTCTACACCCGTGTGTAGGGCAGGATTATCAAACATATAATCCACCATATTTAGGGTGATGTAGTCTGATATGACCAGTTTTTTAATCAATCCTGAAATAATCAAGAAAAACCCTTTTGCGAAGTCGCGTTCCGAAATCACATACGGCTCGTTAATCTGCGGAACGAAATCATGCGCACGAACGATAGGCCCCATCATCAGTTTTGGGAAAAACGCCAAGAACAAAAGATAATCAGAAAATTTGTTCGCAGGCTTAAATTCTCCACGATAAACATCTACCGTATAACTGAGATTTTCAAAAGTATAGAACGAAATCCCTATCGGAAGAATGAGGTTCAAAGGATTGAATTTGGTATCAAATAGAGAATTAGAAATCTCGATGAAGAAATCCGTGTATTTAAAATAGAAAAGCATTCCGAGGTTAAATAAAATACTCAGAACCAGCAGAAATTTTTTCCTGCCTTGGCTTTTTTCTCTATAAATAGCATTGGATAAAAAGAAATCCACCACTGCCGAAATCAGCACCAAACCGACAAACCAGCCACTCGCTTTATAGAAAAAATAAAGCGAAAAAATGCAGAATACATATCTGCGGGCTTTGTGGTGATTTCTTAAAGCAAAGAATAATAAAATAAATAGCGTGAAAAAATACACGAAAAAACCATTGTTAAACAGCAACGGGTTTTTACTATCATATAGAAACTGCTGTAGGAAAGCGTTCCAGTCAAATGTTGCAAAAAATTCTTGTAATGGTTTCATTTATTTTCGTTTGTATTTTTTGTAGTCTTGGATGATTGCATTGTATATTTTTTCGGCTAAAACCTCTGCACCTTTTCCATTCGGGTGGATGTAGTCTTTGTTAGCTAGTGGCGGACTTTGTGTAGCCCATCTTACGATAGAATTTTCGCCACCCATGGATTCGAATTGGTTATAAAATGCCATTTTGTTATCAAAAGCCAGTTTCGCTTGAGTTTGTATCAGATTAGGAATTCCGATAGCCGTTTTGTATTCTCCACCGTATCTAAACGCCCTGTCCGCGGTACTTACTAGTAAGAAATCAGTTTTAGGGAAAGCGTTTCGCATTTTGCTCAGTATAGGCTGCATCATTTTTTCATAGTGAGAATAGTTGGTGTCTTTTGGTCTGAATAAAAGGTTTACACCATACTGAAATACAATCAAATCATAAGGATTGGCTTCCTGAATAGATTTCAAGAAATCCTCATTTATTTTGCTAAGTTCCACACCTGTGATTCCTCGGAATGAAAAATTATCCAAAATTATCCCATTTTCAGATTCAAAACCAACTCCGAATATCGATAATGAAGATGTTTTAGATCTTATTTTTAGGGTGTTATCGGTATTGTTAGCTAATATTTTTCTATTAACCAAATGATTTCCCTGTAATGTGTGTTCCATTCCATCTATCTCTATTTCAGCGCCTTCTGTCTTTCCGTAGAGAATATATTTTTGAATAGGTAATGTGCCGTCTGTGAGGGTTCTATCTTGGTAAGTTCCACTTCCTGCACCTCTGAAAGTATGCCCAGAGATGTACATGTTTTGTGCTTTAGGAGTCATGAAATTCGTGCTTTCCCAGCCTGTTCCAGAAATTCTAGCGGTCTGGCGGAATTGTGCTACATTAGAATGCATCGGCAGAAAACCAACTCCCTGCCCACCAAACTCCTGCTGTAAAAGTTTTCTCAGCGTTTGGGTGATAAGGTCGCCCTCTATCATACTGTCTCCAAAGTAGGCGATACGGATTTTGCCTTTTCCTGTATTTTTTAGTTCAGTTAATTTCTGAGCTAAAATAGGCAAAGCAACCACGCTGTCTCCTTTGTGAAAATTAGTGATAAATTCAGGTTTTTTATACAGTTCAAAATCCTCTTGTGCAACTTCTTTAGCAGGTTTTTCTGCTGTTTTTCCTGCGATAGCGGATTCACCACTTGCATTTTGCTCTTCTTCTGATTTTTTAAAAATATCAGAAACCAAATTTATTTTATCAAAAGCTTCAAACTTCCATCCATATACATATGATAGTATAGATGCTGACAGATAGACCAAAAAACAGGAGGTAACCAAAATTACCACCCTGTGAATTCTATTATTATTCAAAATAATTTTTTTTATTACAACGAAACGCAAATTTATTTATTTTGTATAAACCGAACAAATTTTAAATAAAAAAAAGCTATCTGAATTTTCAGACAGCTTGTGTTTTTAAGATAAATTAAATTTTTCGATAATCATTTTGACTCTTTTTTTCCATTCTACAGGCTGGGTAGAATATCCCGCTGCGGCTATGGCTTTTACCCATTCAGCTGTATCTTTGATGCCTTTTAAATCTGAGTAGTATTTTTTTCTTGAGAGAATCTGACAGAAAGCCTCGTAGCTTTCTCTTGTGGAATCAAAACTTTTGTATTTTGATTTTGTTACTGTATTCTTACCTACAATTCCGAAATGGTTGTTGTAAGTTTTAGCTCCTTTACTTGTTCCGCCGCCTGTCTCTACGAAGGCTACAGCTAGGATAACTCCACTTGGTATTCCGTATTTTTCGGATAACTCTTCTGCTAGCTGCTCATTAGTTGTTATGTAGTTGTGTTTTTTTTGCTGAGCATTTGCTGAAACAGAAAATAATGTTAAAACCAAACTCATGATTACTACTTTCAAATAATTAATTTCGTTTTTCATATCATTTAAATTTGGTTGCAAAATTACGCATAAAAATAGAAATGCCTAATTTTTAACAATTTATAACACTGAAAACGGCATATTGTTTTATATTTAGTTAAAAAAATGTTAAAGTCGTTTATTTTTTTGGATAATAAATAAAACAAACCAAATGAAAAGACAAGGCAGCAACCAAGCCAAGCCGTAAGTCGCCAGAGGAAGGTAGTCGTGAAGAGGCTGAAAGCTCTCAAAACCGATGGCTATCATAAAATCTGGTATCGCAAATATCCCAGCAACCAGCGTAACTCCTCTGAAAATAGAAATGGAAGTCCAGTTTTCTGGAACGAAATTAAGCAAAATAAGAGCCATGATGACAGGATAAATCAGCACCAGCACAGGAACCGCAACGGCTACAATGTTTTCTACGCCTGTCTGTCCTACAAAAACTCCTAAAATACAAGAGAAAACGACAACCAGCTTATAGACCATTTCAGAATTTCCGAAAATATTTTTCATAAAATCTGCCGCTCCCGTAATGATACCGACAGCAGTAGTGAAACAAGCGATGCTGACACTCACACTTAGTAAAGTTTTCCCGATGTCGCCCAGAATATGCCAGCTTACCTTCGAAAGAACCTCTGAGCGGGAAATATCATCTGATGGGAAATGAGATTTTAGAACTGCACCTGTATAGATAAATCCTGAATAAATCAGAAATAACGCTAGACCGCTTATCAATCCTGCATATATGGTAAGTCTTCTTTTTTGTGAAAAGTCCAGCGAACTGTCCATATTTAGGGAGGTGATGATTACCGCTCCTATGATGATGGATGCCATTCCGTCAAAAGTCTGATATCCCTCTAAAAGCCCTACAGAAAAGGGTTTTTCTAAATTTGATTTTGGGATTTCGTTATCGACAAAGAATACCGCTCCTAAAATGATAGTCAAAATGATTATCAATAGGATAGGAGTGAGATATTCGCCCAAAATGTCCAGTATCTTGCCTCGGTTGAAACAAAGATACATCACCAGCGAGAAATAAATAACTCCAAACCATAGAGAAGAAATCTCGATGCTGTCCTTTACGGAAAGTTCGTAAGCTACTGATGCTGTGCGCGGTATAGGAAAAGAAAGACAAATGCCGTAAATCAAAATTCCTATAACTAGCGCAAACACTGGATGCACCTTTTTCCCGAAATCTATTACAGTTCCCTGTATTTTTGCCTGTGCAATAATGCCCATAAGAGGAATCAAAACGCCAGAAATACCAAATGCAATCGCTACAACATCCCAAGAATCGGCAGCCTTGATGCCCAAAAGCGGCGGCAGAATGAAATTACCTCCACCAAATATCATAGAAAACATAGCGAAAGAGGTAATTAGGATTTTTTGAATTGATAACTTCTTCTTCATTTTTCTTCTTATTTTTAAAGCAAGTGACAAAAATAGTATTTATTTATTGAATATTAGTTCATTTTATAAAAATTTTGTTAAAAATGTTTTTTTGTGCAAAAATAAAATAGACAGGCAGGAGCCTATCTATATTATTATGTTTATCAGAGAATTGTATTCTATTTATAGTAAAAACAATGTATTTGGAACATTATCAATCTCTGTGGATGTATGTTATCGTAATATGTATCTTGTGAAAGTATACCTCAAACTATCTTCTTTGTATATGTTATAATGATTTGAAATGTATAGAGAATCTCCATAAATAATGTATCTACTTCCCATTGGTCCATCTTTATCAATAGAATATTCTTGCTTTGTTTTTTTATTTCTTATATATGGAGCATGTACCCATGCCAATTGAGGATCTTGTTTAGTATAGTATTCATACTTTTTAGGATTATTAGTTTCTTGGAAACTTTCATATTCTTCGCGATTTTCTTCTCCAAAGGTTATTAGTCCGTTATTTGGAGGAAATACTTTTTTCTTCACAGGAGCAGGAAGTTCCTTATAATTAATTACTACTTTCTCTAAATCAAGAGTGCTGATAGTTTTAGTCTTATTATTACATGCTGTAAGACTTAATAATAACAATAGAATTTTTATACTTTTCATTATTTTATATTCTTTACTTTAGAAGAGCAGGCGGGTCGTATTCTCTGTCTGTCAGTATTTTATCTGTTATTGTGTCCAATATGGTCTCTCTCACGAGATATTCTTTTTCTTTTCCATCATTGAAAAATACCAATATTGAAGAAATCTTTTGTTGTTTTGTGTAAAATATTGCTGCTCCTCTTCTCAGTCGGGATTGTCTAGACTTTATAAAGTCAGACTCTCCCATCATTTGTTTCTCGCCACTTTCATAGTATTCAATATCATAATAATGGTTAGGTTCTTTTTGTAATGTAGAAACACTTTTTATAGAACCTGTCGGGTAAAACTCGGTTGCTTTTTCGGTTATCCCATTTTTATTATAAAGCATTTCCCAAATTAGCATATCTCCATCATATGTTTTAGAACTTACCAAAGTATCATTTTTGAATTTTTTTTCTACTTTGTAGCCATCAATATTATCAATTTCTATTCTGTCTTTTTTCTCGCAAGAAATCAAAACTAAACTTAATACAAAAAATACAATTTTATTCATAATATATTTAATCTGTTGCACAAATAATCATATGATTATCAAACGATTAAATGCAATGAGCGATTTAGGACAAAAATACACAAAAATATCAGAATATTACAAATAGATAATATTTTGGTTTTTAGGTAAATACAAATTTTTACGAGCTAAAAAGAAGCAAAATTATATTTTCTGCCGTATCTTCCTTACCTTTGTATTTTATTTATAAATGCAATGGCGGAGCGAGAAATAAACATCAAAAAAGAAATTTTTGTAAAAAATGCACATCTCAATAACTTGAAACATATAGATGTCTGCATCCCGAAAAACAAGCTGGTGGTCATCACGGGAGTTTCTGGCTCGGGAAAATCTTCCTTGGCTTTTGATACCATCTATGCTGAGGGACAGCGCCGATATGTGGAAAGTCTAAGCTCGTATGCAAGGCAGTTTTTGGGTAAATTAGAAAAACCCAAAGTAGATGATATCAAGGGACTTGCGCCTTCCATTGCCATTCAGCAGAAAGTCATTTCCTCCAATCCTCGCTCCACAGTGGGCACTTCCACAGAGATTTATGACTATCTGAAACTGCTTTTCGCTAGGATATGT